>CAUPRZ010000252.1:0-4310 GCA_963513855.1 uncultured Hylemonella sp. | reverse complement strand
TGCTCGCCCAGCGCCGGGTCGCGCACGTCCAGCTCCATATAGACCACACCGGGCCGGCGCCGCTGCATGGGCACGGAACGAACATCGGCCGCCACGATGCAATCGAATTTCCCCTCGCGCACCAGCTCGGCCAGCAGGCTGCGGCCCAGGAAACCGTCGGCGCCGGTGATCAACACACGGCGCGCGCTGCACAACACTTCGCTCAAGCCGTGGGCTCCACGGGCTCGGGGGTGCCCTCGGCCGGTTTGCGGCCCCACCAGCTGGCCAGGGCCATGCCGGCGATGATGTCCCAGAAACCCCAGACCCCCGCCACCACGGCCATGCCGCCCAGGCCGCCGAAGAAGCTGAAGATCAGCACCAGGCCCAGGCCCGCGTTGCGGATACCGACCTCGATGGACACGGCGCGGCGGTCATAGTCCTGCAGGCCACTGGCGCGGGCGCAGAGGTAGCCCGTGAGGAAAGCCAGCGCGTCGTGCAGGGCCACGGCCAGCAACACCAAGCCCACGTAATCGAGGAAATAACGCCAGTTGCCCACCACCGCACCGACGATGAAACCGATCAGGCAGAGGAAGCTCAGGATGCGCGCGGGCTTGCGAATATAGGCCGTGAGACGAGGCAGCTTCTCGGCGCAGGCGATGCCCAGCACAAAGGGAATGCCGATGATGGCCACGATATGGCCTGCCATCTCCGCCGGGTCCAGCGCGATGCTGCGAAACAGCGGCGCGGCCGTGGGGTGCATGCCGGCCCAGAAGGCAAAGTTCAGCGGCATGAGCACGATGGCCAGGGCATTGGAGATGGCCGTCATGGACACCGACAGCGCCACATTACCGCGCGCGCGGTGCGTGAGGATGTTGCTCACATTGCCCGGCGGGCAGCAGGCCACGAGGATCATGCCCAGCGCGATGCTGGGGCCGGGGTTGAGCGCCAGCGTGAGCCCGTAGGTCACGGCCGGCAACACGATGAACTGCGCCGCAATGCCCACGGCCATGGCCCAGGGCATGCGCAGCACACGCTTGAAGTCGGCGATGCGCGTGTCCAGCGCGATGCCGAACATCAGGAAACCCAGCACCACGTTGAGGATGACCAGCGAGGCCGGGTTGAAGTTGAGGCGGATCTCGTCGACAGGCAGCATGCACGTCTCCCAGTTTGTGTGTGTCAGGCCAGCGCCGCGCTGGCTGCGCGCACGGCGGCGCGGTAGGTGTCCTTGTGGACGTAATAGGCCATACGCTCCAGCTTGAGGTATTTGAAGCCGCCGCTGAGATCGGGCGCCGGGCCGCGCTTGGCCGCGTTCAGTGCCTGCGCTGCGGCCTTGCCCTCGGCCTGCGCCTTGAAGTAACGCGCCACCAGCTCGGCCTGCTCATACCGCCCCTGCCAGCCGATGCCACTGGCCTCGATCATGCCCATCACCGCCAGGTTGTCAAAACGCGGCGCAAAGATGTTGAGGTAAAGCTGCGGCGCCATGCCCTGCCAGTTGAGCAGTTCGCGTGCCACAAAGGGGTAGTGCAGGGTGTAACCCGTGGCGCAGAGGATGAGGTCGTAATCCTGCGCGCGGCCATCCTTGAAGTGCACGGTGCGGCCATCCAGGCGCGTTATGTCGGGTTTGACGTGGATGTCGCCATGGCCCAGGTGGTGCAGGATCAGGGAGTTCACCACCGGGTGGGACTCGTACATCTTGTAGTCGGGCTTGGGCAGGCCAAAACGCGCGGGGTCGCCCGTGAACCAGCCCAGCACCAGGGCGTCCATCTTCTGCTTGAGCCACACCGGCAGGCGCAGCTTGCCGCCCAGGGTGTCGGCCGGTTTGCCAAACACGTACTTGGGCACGAAGTAATAACCACGGCGCACCGAGATGTCCACGCTCTCGGCCGCGTGCACGGCGTCTACCGCGATGTCGCAGCCCGAGTTGCCCGCACCCACCACCAGCACCCGTTTGCCGCGGAACTGCTCGGCGCTTTTGTAGGCTGCGGTGTGGATGAGCTCGCCGCTGAACTGCCCTTCAAATTTCGGCACATTGGGTTCGGCCAGCGTGCCGTTGGCGATGACCAGGCCCTTGAACTCGGCGCTGTGCTCGCCCGTAGCATCGCGCCAGCTGAGGCGCCACAGCGGTGCTTTGTTCTCGTCTTTGCCCTCGCCCACCGGCACGGCGGACAGCACCTGCGCGCCAAAGTGATAGTGCTGCTTCAGGCCAAAGTGCTCGGCAAAGTCTATGAAGTACTGCCGCATCTCACGATGGCTGGGGTAGTCGGCCACCCCGGCCTTCATGGGGTACTCGCTGAACTCGGTCGTGGTCTTGCTCGAGATCAGATGCGCCGATTCGTAGACCGTGCTGCGCGGGTTGTGGATGTTCCACAGGCCGCCCACGTCGGTGTAGGCCTCGAAACCCTGGAAGGGGATACCGAGTTTCTGCAGGTTGCGTGCGGCGGCCAGGCCGCTGGGGCCGGCACCGATGAGGGCGATCTGGGTACGGGTGTCGAGGGTCGTCATGAAAACAGAACTCAGCGTCGGGTTTCAGAAGAAGAAGGGTCGGTGGACAGACCGGGAATGGCGGTGGCCCCGGCTTCGCCCACACGCGGCTTGCGCGGCTGCTTCAGCAACAGGCGGTCGTGCCAGGCCGAGGGCAAGCAGGACAAGGCACGTGACAGCCAACCGATACGCCGCGGCAGCACGATGTGCATGCGCCCACGCGCCACACCCGCCAGCAGCGTGCGCGCGGCCTCGTCGGGCTCCATCAGGCCGGGCATGGTGAAGCGGTTGCCCGCGGTCAGCGCGGTGCGCAGATACCCCGGGCTCACCGTGACCACGCCCAGGCCCGTGCCGCGCAGTTCGGCACGCAGGCTCTCCAGGTAGCGGATCAGGCCGCCCTTGCTCGCGCAGTAAGCGCCGTTGCCCGGCATACCGCGCCAACCCGCGATGCTGGCCACGCCCACTAGGGCGCCGCGGCCCTGTGCGCGCATGGCGGCCAGGTAGGGCTGGAAAGTGGTGGCCACGCCCAGCAGATTGATCTCCAGCATGCGCCGCATCACGGCCAGGTCATCGGCCTGCGCGGTGTCAAAACCACCGGCTACGCCCGCATTGGCAATCACGAGGTCGGGCACACCGTGACGTTGCGTCCAGTCCTGCGCGCAGGCCAGCATGGCCGCAGCATCGGCCACGTCGGGGGTGTAGACCGTGCAGCGCTCGGGCGCCAGCGCGGCCAGGGCCTCCAGCACCGGACGGTTCAGGCCCACCAGGGCGACGGCGGCGCCCTGAGCGATCAGCTCACGCGCCAGGGCCTGGCCCAGGCCACCGCAGGCGCCCGTGAGCACGGCGTTTTTGTAGGGGGAAGTCATGCGTCTGCACTTGTCTTTGCTGGCGTCCAGCATAAACTGCCACTTATATTTATCTCGAAAAATATCTGGATTAGTCTCGTTTTCCGAAACTATGGACAAAGAAACCGAAAAACTCGCCCCCACCCTGCGGGTGCTGGAACTGCTGGACCAGGTCTGCGCCACGGGTGAACCCTTCAGCCTCATGGACGCCGTGCGCAGCAGCGGCTGGCCCAAACCCAGCGTGCACCGCATGCTCACGCAGCTGGAGGCCGGGGGCCTGCTGGCACGCGAACCCGGCAGCCGGCTCTACACCCCGGCCCCACGCCTGACCCGTCTGGCCGAAAACGTGTTGCTGGCCAACACACGCCAGGGCCTGCGCCATGCCGTGCTGCGCCAACTGGTCAACGACGTGGGCGAGAGCTGCAACCTCACCGCGCTCAGCGGCACCGAGGTCATCTACCTGGACCGTGTGGAGGCCGCCTTCCCCCTGCGCATGGAGCTCAAGGCCGGCACCCGTGTGCCCATCCACTGCTCGGCCAGCGGCAAGCTTTTTCTCGCCCACATGCCGGCACGCCAGCGCCAGGCCCTGCTCGACACCCTGCCGCTCACCCGCTACACCCCCACCACACTCATCGCACGCGCGTCACTCGAAGAGGAACTGGCGCAGATCCTGCGCCAGGGTTATGCGGTGGATGCGGAAGAATTTGTCGAAGGCCTGGTCTGCGCGGCCGTGCCGGTCAAGACGTCCGGCAGCCGCGCCGTGCGCTCGGCCCTGGCCTTGCAGGCCCCGGCGGCGCGCATGTCGCTGGCCCGCGCCGTCGAGCAGGTGCCGCAGCTGCACGCGGCGGCGACGGCGATGGCGCGCACCCTCGGCTGATCAGCCGGGTGTGTTTCTCATCCAGTCGGCTGTGCCGGCAAAGGACTCGCGCAGCTTGCCGCGCAGTTCTTCATCGACGCCGACTTCGCCCATGGCCTGGTCCATGCAGGCCAGCCACTGGTCGCGCT
>CAUPRZ010000251.1:0-4312 GCA_963513855.1 uncultured Hylemonella sp. | reverse complement strand
GCGCTGCGCTTTGCCACATCGGCCGCCGCCCCCACCCCAACTCAGCAGCGTAGGTATTTGGTGTGCCGCTGACGAAAAACCCATCCCCATCAAGGCAGGCGAAGCCGTAAAGGCGTGAAAGAAAACGACATGAGCAAGAAACCCGCAGCCCTCACGCACATCAAGGTGCTGGATCTGTCCCGCGTGCTCGCGGGCCCCTGGTGCACCCAGATCCTGGCCGACCTGGGCGCCGATGTGGTGAAGATCGAGCGCCCCGGTAGCGGTGACGACACGCGCCACTGGGGGCCGCCCTTTCTGAAAGACGCGCAGGGCCAGGACACCGCACACGCGGCTTATTACACCTGCGCCAACCGCAACAAACGCTCGCTCACGGTGGACATTGCGAAACCCGAGGGTCAGGCGCTGATCCGCCAGCTGGCCGAGCAAAGCGATGTGCTGGTGGAGAACTTCAAAGTCGGCGGTCTGGCGCATTACGGCCTGGATTACGCGAGCCTCAAGCAGGTCAACCCCAAACTCATCTACTGCTCGGTCACCGGTTTCGGCCAGGACGGGCCCTATGCCGAGCGCGCGGGTTACGACCTCATGGTGCAGGCCATGAGCGGCATGATGAGCATCACGGGCCGTCCGGACGAGGTGCCCGGCGGTGGCCCGCAACGCGTGGGCGTGGCGCTGACCGATCTGTTCACGGGGGTCTACGCATCGACCGCCATACTCGCGGCGCTGGAGGTGCGGCATCGCACCGGCGAGGGCCAACACATCGACATGTCTCTGCTGGACGTGGGCATGGCCATCCTGGCCAACCAGGCCGGCGGTTTCCTCAACACGGGGCAGGTCCCGCAGCGCCAGGGCAACAGCCACCCCAGCCTCGTGCCCTACCAGGATATGCCCACAAAAGACGGAGCCATGCTGCTGGCCATCGGTAATGACGGGCAGTTCGCGCGTTTCTGTGAGGCAGCGGGGCAGCCGCTGGCGCAGGACGAGCGTTATGCGACCAACCCGCAGCGCGTGAAACACCGGGACACGCTGGTGCCGCAACTCATGGCCATCACCCGTATGCGCACAACAGCCGAGTGGATTGCCGCGCTGGAACACCGGGCTGTGCCTTGTGGTCCGATCAATGACATAGGCCAGGCCTTTGCTGATGCACAGGTGCAGGCGCGTGGTCTGGCGATTGAACAGCCCCGTTCGGCCCAGGCCGTGGCCGCCGAAGGTGTGCCTGCCGTTCGCAGCGTGGCCAGTCCCTTGCGTTTGAGTGCCACCCCCCCGGTGCTGTACCGAGCGCCGCCCACGCTGGGGGAGCACACCGAGGAGGTGCTGCGGGAGTTGGGGCTGGACGCTACGCGGATTGCGGCGTTGCGGGCGAACGGTATCGTCTAGCCCGGTTTTTTGCGCGCGGGACGGCGTGCCCGCACAGCCGCCGCCAGCGCCAATTGAGCCCAGTCGATCATGGCGTGCACATCGTCATGGACCTCGGCCGGGGCTTCGTAGTACATGAGCTGTACGGTCTTGCCGCGGGCCTGGTATTGGAAACGCGGCAGCCGGTGCGCCTCAAAGCGGGGCTGGCTCTGGGCATCTGCCTTGAAGTAGAGCTGCTCGTCTGCAATGATGGCGATGAAGAGGCCGTCGCAGTACAGGCCGTGACCGCCGAACATGGCGCGTGCGGTGATGGCGCCCAGTCCGGCCATCTGTCCCATGACGAAATTGAGGAATTCGCTGCGCTGCGGCATGACCAGAGGGATCCAGGGGCTGTCTGGAAACGCAGCCCTGGGCGCACTATAACGACTCCGTGCGCCGCGCCACCTAGGCGACAGCCGGGGCTGGCGCTGCGCATCACAATGCATGTACTACAAGGAGACAAGCATGGGTTCATCTCGCCTCAATCGTCGCCAACTCATCACGCGCAGCGCGGCCATGGCCGTCGCGCCGGCACTGGTCAGCCCCTGGGCCCTGGCCCAGGACAAATACCCCAATCGACCGATCACGTTGATTGCCCCCTGGCCCACGGGTGGCAGCAGCGATGCCGTGATGCGTGCCTTCGGCGAGGCCGCAGGCCGCGCGCTGGGCGGTACCGTGATCATTGAGAACAAGCCAGGTGCGGGCGGCACGCTGGGTGCTGCCGCCATGGTGCAGGCCAAACCCGATGGCTACACACTCACGCAGCTACCCCTGGGCATCTACCGCATCCCGCACATGCAGAAGACAACCTTTGATCCGATCAAGGACATCACGCACATCGTCTGCCTCACGGGCTACACCTTCGGCTTGGCCGCGCGGCCGGATGCACCCTACAAGACCCTCAAGGAGATGGTGGCCTATGCCAAGGCCAACCCGGGCAAGGTCAACTACGGCCACACGGGTACAGGCACCACACCGCACCTGGCTATTGAGGAGTTCGCGATCAAGGCCGGCATCGTGCTGCAGGACATTCCTTACAAGGGCTCGGCCGAGATCCTGCAGGCTATCCTGGGCGGACATATCCCGCTCATGAGCGGCACCACGGAGTTCGCACCCCATGTGCGGGCCGGCACGTTGAACCTGCTGGCCACGCTGGGCAGCAAGCGCAACAAAGCTTTCCCCGATGTACCCACGGTCAAGGAAAGCGGCTGGGACACCGTGACCGAATCCCCCTTTGGTATCGGCGGGCCGAAGAACATGGACCCGGCCCTGGTCAAGGTGATCCACGATGCCTTCCGCCAGACCCTGGAAGAACAGCGGGTGCTCGATACGCTGGACAAGTTCTACCAGCCTGTGATCTACATGAGTTCGGCCGAGTACAGCTCCTATGCCGAGCGGACCTTCGCGGCCGAGAAGGCCACGATCGACCGCCTCAAGGCCGCCGGCAAGATCTGAATTGCTTGAGGGAGTGAACCCCGGCCCGCTCAGGCGGATCGGTGGTTCACCAGCACAATGCCCACCGCCACCAGGGCCAGCGCGGCCAGCAGGTTGGGCGTGATGGCTTCGTGCAGCCAGAGCGCGCCGAAGAGCAGGGCGAACAGGGGCGTGAGGAAGGCGAAGGCTGAAATCTTGGTCGCCGGGTAGCGCCCGAGCATCCACATCCAGACCAGATAACTGACAAAGGCGCCCACCACGGTCTGCAGCAGCAGCGAGGTGATGCCAAAAGCGCTGAACTGCAGCGTCCAGGTCTCACCCAGCGCCAGTGAGAGCAGGGGCAGCACCAGGGCGCTGACCGCCACCTGGTAGAACAGCAGCTTTTCGGCCGAGCTGTGGGCCAAGCGGCTGGCACGGATGGTGACGGTGGTCAGGCCCCAGGCCAGTCCGGCCGTCAGAGCCAGCAGGTCACCGAAGAGCTGCCCTTCACTGCCAGGTACGGTGAAGCTCTCGCGCATGGCAAACACCAGGGCGATGAAGGCCAGCCCCAGGCCCAGCCATTGCACGGCGCGCAGTCGTTCGGCCCGCACCAGTAGTGGCAGCACCAGGGCCACCCAGAAGGGCGAGGTGTAGAGAAACACCGTCAGGCGCGAGGCGGTCGTGTACTGCAGGCCGATGTAGAGGCAGGCGAATTCACCCGCAAACAGTGCACCGGTCAGCAGACCGGGCCAGAGGGTGCCGTCGCGCTGGAACAGGGTGATGCCACGCCAGCGGCACCAGAGCATCAAGAGCGCTGTGGCGCCGACAAAACGCAGCGCGGCTTGGTAGATAGGCGGCAGCTCGGGCAGGGTGGCTTTCACCAGCACCTGCTGGAAACCCCAGAACATGCAGCAAGCCAGCAGGATGCCGGCGGCCACACCGTCGAGGTGCTCCTTGCGCTGAGTCATCGGAAGATCAGAGGGGGTGTTCGGCGTAGAACCTGCCACCGTGGAAGAGCAGGGGCGAGGCGTCGGCGCGGTGCTGGCAACGCTCGACCTCGCCCACAAAGATCACGTGGTCGCCTTCTTCGTAACGGCTGCGGTTGTAGCACTCGAAGGTGGCGGCGGCACCCGTCAGCAGGGGGGCACCGGCCACGCCTGCACTGTGCAGCACACCGGCCCAGCGGTCCACGCCCTTGGCTGCGAAGCGCTGGGCGAGTTCCTGCTGGTCGGCGGCCAGCACGTTGATGGCGTAGTGGGAGCCGGCGCTGAACATGGCCATGGAGCCCGCGGCGCGTGCCAGGCTCCAGAGCACCAGTGGCGGGTTCAGGGACACCGAATTGAAGGAATTGGCCGTCAGGCCGACGAGCTTGCCGTTGGATGCACGTGCCGTGACGATGGTGACACCGGTGGCGAACATGCCCAGGGCCGCGCGGAACTCCGTGGGGGTAAAGCTCGGCGGCTGCGCGCGCGAGCCCGGGGAAGAGGCGGACATGCGTGCAATT
>CAUPRZ010000250.1:0-4313 GCA_963513855.1 uncultured Hylemonella sp. | reverse complement strand
TTCGGCGACCACGGCATCGGTTACGCAGCCGGCTTCCATGGCGGCTTCGAGCAGGCGCTCGAACTGCGCGCGGGCGTGGGTTTCCGATTCGTTGTCCGAGTTCTCCAGCACCACACACCAGGGCGATTCCTGCCAGAAGGGCACACGTTGTTGCGGGAAATGTTTGTTGACCAGGCTCAGCGCGAACTGGCCCATGACCTCGAAGCCGGTCAGGCCCGCGCTCAGGTGCTCGTGCGCCAGGCCCAGCAGCTGCACCGCGGCCTCCATGGAGGGCACGGCGGCGAAGGCGGTCAATTGCGCCTTGGGCATGGGATAGATCTTCATGGTCGCGCCGGTGATCACGCCCAGCGTGCCTTCGGAGCCAATGAAGAGGTGGCGCAGGTCGTAACCCGTGTTGTCCTTGCGCAGGCCCAGCAGGCCGTCCCAGACTTCGCCCTGGGCCGTCACGACCTCCAGGCCCAGGCAGAGTTCACGTGTGTTGCCGTAGCGCACGACCTGCGTGCCGCCGGCGTTCGTCCCCAGGTTGCCGCCGATGGTGCAACTGCCCTCCGACGCCAGGCTCAGCGGGAACAGGAAGCCGGCTTTTTCGCATTCGTCCTGCAGGTTCTGCAGCACGCAACCTGCGTCCACGGTGATGGTCAGGTTGCCGGCGTCGAGCTGGCGCACCTTGTTCATACGCGTGAGGCTCAGCACCACCTGCTGGCCGCTTTCGTCGGGTGTGGAGCCCACCACCATGCCGGTGTTGCCGCCCTGGGGCACCATGGCCACGTGTGCGGCGGCGCAGGCCTTGACGACGGCGGCGACTTCGGCCGTGTTGCCGGGGCGCACCACGGCCAGTGCCACGCCGCGTTCGCGGCCACGCCAGTCCAGCTCCCAGGCGGTGAGGTCGGTGGCCGGGTCTTCGTGGGTCAGCACATAGGGTGCGCCGACGATGCTCCGCAGTTGCTGGAGCAGTGCTTGCTGTTCAGAAGTGAAGTTCATGGTGTGGCGGTTTCGGTGAGGCCGGCCTCGCGTGCGGCGCGCAGGCGCAGGCGGATGTGCAGGGTGCAGCCGGTGAAAAGCAGGACGCCCAGCAGCACTTCGAGTGCTGCCAGCCAGGCGCCGGGCGCGGGCTCGCTGGTGGCGCGCACCAGGCCTTCGAGCACATAGAGCCAGACCAGCAGGCTGAGCCAGCGGTAGGTGTACATGCGGTTCTTGAGCAGGCCGGCCAGCGGAAAACACAGGGGCAGGACCTTGAGCGCCAGCCAGGAGCCGCCGGGGCGTATCGGCGCCAGCCAGAGTTCCCAGGCCAGGCCCAGCAGGATGAGGCCGAGCAGGCTGACCACGGTGAGGCGGCGGCTGAAATGGACGTGAGCGGGAGCGGTGGGGTCGGTGGCCTGCATAGGAGGTGGCATCATAGCGGGATGAGTTTCGCTTCTCGCTTGCATATCCGCGCACGGGTCTTACTCCGCCAGTTGTCGACCTTCCCCTGGCGCAACACCGCCCTGACCCTGCGTGAGCGCTTTCGCGAGGACCGCCTGGGCCTGACGGCCAGCAGCCTGACCTTCACCACCACCATCGCCCTGGTGCCCCTGCTGACCGTGGCCCTGGCCCTGTTCACGGCCTTCCCCATGTTCGCCAAGTTCCAGGACGTGCTGCAGAAGTGGCTGGTGGAGAGCCTGATCCCCGACAACATCGCGCGCCAGGTGCTGGGTTACCTCACCCAGTTTTCGGGCCGTGCCGGCCGTCTGGGCTGGGCCGGTCTCACGGTGCTGTTTTTTACCGCGCTGAGCCTGATCTTCACCATCGACCGCACGCTCAATGCCATCTGGCGCGTGCGCCGGCCCCGTCCCTGGGGCCAGCGCCTGCTGGTCTACTGGGCCGCGCTCACCCTGGGCCCGCTGCTGGTGGCGGCCAGCCTGAGCATCACCTCCTACATCGTGACTGCCTCACGTGGCATGGTGGGCGGCATGCCCGGTGGCCTGCGCCTGCTGCTCGACACCGTGGAGTTCCTGCTGGTGGCTGGCGGCCTGGCTGCGACCTACCACTACGTGCCCAACACGCGCGTGAAATGGAGCCACGCCTGGACCGGTGCCCTGTTTGCCACGCTGGCGCTCGAAGGTGCCAAGAAGCTGCTGGCGGTGTACCTCAAGGCGGTGCCCACCTATTCGGCGGTCTACGGGGCTTTTGCCACCGTGCCCATCCTGCTGATCTGGATCTATGTGGCCTGGGTCATCGTGCTGCTGGGGGCGGTGAGTGCGGCCTACCTGCCCAGCCTGCTGGCCGGGGTGGCGCGCCGTTCGCCCGGGCCCGGCTGGCGTTTCCAGCTGGTGCTGGAGATGCTGGGCGCCCTGGAGGGCGTGCGCCAGGCCCCGGGCCACGGCCTCACGCTCATGCAGATCGCTGAGCGTCTGCGTGTGGACCCGCTGCAGCTCGAACCCCTGGCCGAGACCCTGGAGCGGCTGGACTGGGTGGGGCGTGTGGGGGGCGACGGCAACGGCGAGCCGCCGCGCCTGGTGCTGCTGGCCGACCCGGACTCCACGCCGCTGGCGCCGCTGCTGCAGGCCCTGCTGCTGCCGCGTGAGAGCAGCACCGAACCCTTCTGGAACAACACCAATCTGTCCGCATTCAGTCTGCGTGACGCGCTATCGAATCGATAGCTGATCAGTGACAGGTGTCAGAACGGGATCTTGCCGGTCCAGATGTCCTTGTACATGACCCAGTCGCCCATGAAGCTGTAGAGCGGGCGCTTGAAGCTGGCGGGTTTGTTTTTCTCGAAACCAAAGTGGCCCAGCCAGGCGAAGCCGTAGCCGCAGAGCAGGGCGTAGAGGAAGTACTGCGCTTCGCCGGTGACGATCAGCAGGCCCAGGCAACTCAGGCTCAGTGTGCTGCCCACGAAGTGCAGGCGGCGGCAGGTGCGGTTGCTGTGCTCACCGAGGTAGAAGGGGTAGAACTCGGCGAAGCTCGTGAAGCTGCGCGGGTCGACGGTGCCGGTGGTTTGCATGGCGGTCTCCTGTCTCGTTGTTGTCTGCGCACAGTGTAGGCTCGGTGGCCCGTGCCCGGCAAGATGCCACGTTATAGTGGGTCGAAACCTGTCCCCGGAGAGACTGCATGTCCGATCCCGCCTTGCGCCCCTTGCGCATGCTGAGCCGCTACACGGCCTGGGCCAACACCCGCCTGTTTGACGCGCTGGCCGCCTTGCCGCCTGCCGAGGTGACGGCGCGGCGCAATCACGGCCAGCACAGCATGGTGGGCACCCTGGCCCATGCCTGGGTGGTGGACCAGATCTGGCAGGCCCACCTGCAAGGCCGTCCGCATGGTTACACCACACGCCAGCCCGCGAGCGAACCGGCGCTGGCGCAGTTGCGGCAGGACCAGGCCGAATTGGACCAGTGGTACGTCAGCTGTGCCGACGGCCTGGATGCGGCCGGGGCGGACGAGGTGCTGGATTTCCGTTTTGTTGACGGCGGAGCCGGGGCCATGAGCCGTGGCGACATGCTGCTGCACGTGATCAACCACAAGACCTACCACCGGGGCTACGTGGCCGACATGCTCTACCAGGCCGGCCTGCGCCCGCCCGTGATGGACCTGCCGGTTTTTCTGCGGGATGTGCCGCAGACCTGGGACCGGGTGGCCTGACACCATGTTCATCGGCCATTTCGCGCTCGGTTTTGCGGCCAAGGCTGCCGTGCCCCGGGTTTCGCTGGGCACCCTGTTCCTGGCCGCGCAGTTCATCGACCTGCTCTGGCCCACCTTTCTTTTCATGGGGCTGGAGCGCGTGCGCATCGAGCCCGGGGCTACCACCGTTACGCCCCTGGTCTTCGAGCACTACCCCTGGTCACACAGCCTGCTGGCCGTGCTGGGCTGGGCCCTGCTGATCGGCGGCTTGCACTTCCTGCTGGTCCGCGAGCGCCGCAGTGCCCTGGTGCTGGCCGGGCTGGTGCTCAGTCACTGGCTGCTGGACCTGCTGGTGCACAAGCCCGATCTCCCCCTGTGGCCCTGGGGCGGCAGCCAGCTCGGGCTGCGCCTGTGGTTCTCGCTGCCGCTGACGCTGGCGCTGGAGGTGCCCCTGTTCATGCTCGGGGTCTGGCTCTACGCGCGCAGTACCCGGGCGCGTGACGCGGCCGGGCGCTGGGGCCTGGTGGGTCTGGTGCTGTTCCTTTTTGTGGTCTATGCCGGCAATGTGCTGGGCAATCCGCCGCCCAGCGTGGAGGTGCTGGCCTGGATCGGTCAGCTGCAGTGGCTGCTGGTGCTCTGGGGCTACTGGGTGGACCGGCACCGGCAGGCTTGATCCCGATATCCAAGCACCGGCCAAGCTGGTACGCTAGCGCCAG
>CAUPRZ010000249.1:0-4324 GCA_963513855.1 uncultured Hylemonella sp. | reverse complement strand
GCGGCAATCGTGGTCGGCCCGGGCGGACCCGGGACCTATTGGGAGCTGTTCAAGATCCTGTATATGACAAAAAGCGACCAGCTGCAGCCGGTGCCGATCTATCTGATCGGCAACAAGGACGTGCACTGGAAGAGTTTCTACGACCGCCTGGACGACATGATCCGCCGCGGTACCATCCGCACCGGTGAGGTGACCCGGCACTTTGTGCACGTGGAGCGGGCGGTGGATCTGCTGCCGCTGCTGGAGAAGCGCCTGGTTTTGCCTTGAGCACTGGGCCAGACCCTCCGTCTCACCCCGGCGACACACATCAAGAAAGGTCAGGTATGCGCACAGGTCTGTTCCTCCTCTCCGGTTTCCTGTTTCTGGCCGCCTCGTTGATCATGGGCAAACTGTTCTCCGCCAACTATCCGAATGGCATGACCGTGGCCACGGGGCTGTTCCTTGTGCTGTGGCTGCTGCTGGCTGCCGCGAACATGTGGACAGGCGTGGCCCGGGCCGGTTATTCGGTGGCAGAGGAGCTGCCCATCTTCGCGCTGATCTTTTGTGTGCCTGCCATTGCCGCCCTGCTGCTGAAGTGCAAGTTGCTCTGAGCCTGGGCCCAGGATGGGGCTTGCCATGCTGAAAACCTACCGCGGTCGCTGCCACTGCGGCGCCGTCCAGTTCGAGGCCGACCTGGACCTCACCTTAAGCACCTACCGTTGCAACTGCTCGATCTGCCGGCGCACACGCTTCTGGCCGGCCGTGGCACGCGAGGGTGGTTTTCGCCTGCTGGCGGGTGAAGGCGAGCTCACGAAATACCTTTTCAACACGCGCAAGAACGAGCACTACTTCTGCAGACACTGCGGTGTGCGCGCCTTCGGGATCGGCACGCAAACGCCCATCGGCAAGATGTATGGCGTGAATCTGGGCTGTCTGGAGGATGTGACGGACGAGGAATTGTCACGCCTGTCCATCACCTATGTGGATGGACGGGAAGACCGGTGGCAGAGTGCCCCGGTCTTCTGCAGCCACCTCTGAGCCGGGCTTACTGAACGAAACGGTTGCCGCGCGAGAGGATGGTGAGTTCCACCCAGGTGCTGCCATGGCGCTGGCCAGGTGCGAAGTTCAGTCCGAAACCCTTGAGGTCGATCCGGCCCAGATTGCCCATGGCCTGCAGCAGGCTGGCGCGATTCACCTGCGGGCCGGCCTTGCGCAGGGCCTCGACCAGCACCTTGGCGGCAATGCAGGCTTCCAGCGAGGTGTAGTTCAGGCGGCCACCATTGAGGGCGGTGAGCGCCTCGGCGCATTCCTTCATGAGGGGCACCGAGATCTGGTTGGAGCTGCGCGGCGAGGGCATGACCTGGGCCACGACGGTGCCGCGCGCGAGGTTGCCCACGGATTCCACGAGCTCGTCGGGGTTGACGAAGGACAGGGCAGCCACGGGGATGGTGGAGCCCTTGTCGTTGGCGATCTTGAGGAACTCACCCACCACGTTGAACTGGGTGGTGGCCAGCACGTAATGCGGGTTGTCCTTGACGATGTTGTCGACCACGGCGGCGTCCACCGCGGCGCCACCGCGCTTGACGGCCACGCCACGCGGGCGCTCCATGCCCTGTTCGGCAAAGGTGCTGGCCACGGCCTCGTAGTTGCTGCGGCCTACCTCGTCGTCGTAATAGACGACCACGGCCTTGTTGGAGCCGACCGAGCGCTTGGATTCGAGGATCTTGAGCGTCTCGTCCTTGTAGGAGGCGCGGATGGTGTAGACGTTGCTGTGGTTGCGCAGGCTCAGGGAACCGCTGAAGGGCGCGAAAAACAGCATATTGTTCTGCGCCACCAGGGGCAGGGCGTCCACGCTGTTGGTCGCCGAGTTGTAGCCGAAGAGGGCCATGGCGCCCTGGCTGACGAGCTGCTGGGAGTTTTCGGCGGCACGCTGGCGGTTGTTGGCGTTGTCCAGCGTGACGAGCTGGATCTTGCGCCCACCCAGCTGGTTGCCGGCATTGACCTTGTTGAAGATGGCCAGGGCGCCATCGCGCATATCGCGTCCGATGTCGGCGTTGGACCCGCTGAGCGGCACCGATTGGCCGATCACGATGTCCTGGGCCCAGGCGGTGTGCACGCCCATGAGGGTGCAGAGAACCGCCGCAAGAACTTTGCTCATCTTGTCTCCTTCATTGGTTGAAACGCGGGCTGCGCCGGACGACCTCTGACGGGGCGTTCCTGATACGGAACCATTTTAGGGAGACTGACGAGAGACTGCCTCAGGAATGGACAGTGTTTTCCCTAGGGGCGTTGTGACCAGGGGCGTTGGCGGTACCAGGCCTGTCGGGCCAGGCGCAGCATGGGAAGATCGCCGGAGGTGTCGCCATAGGCGTGCAATTCGACCGGGGTCTCACCGTAGCTTGCGAGCAGCCAGGCCTGCAGGCGGCGCACCTTTTCCTCGCCATGGCAGTTGGGTGTGGCCAGACGACCGCTGTAGTGCCCCTCGCTCACCTCCATCTCGGTGCAGAGCACGGCGTCGACGCCCAGGTTGGCGCCGACTAGGTGCATGTAGAGGCTGGTGGAGGCGCTGACGAGCACGCAGCGGTGGCCCTGCTGCTGGTGCTGCACCAGTTGCTGCAGCGCCCAGGGGCGCCATTGACCCGGCAGGTAGGTTTGCACAAAAGCCTGGGCACAGCGCTGCACCTCGGCCTCGCTGCGGCCGGCCAGTGCGGCGTGCAGCAGTTTGGCCTTGGCGCGGTGGTTGCTGATCAGGCGCAGGGCAAAGGCGATGAGCCAGGGGCTGCAGGCAAACAGCAACCAGAGGAAGTTGGGCGTGCCCAGCAGACGGCGCAGAAAGGGCAAAAGAGTGTCACGCCAGGTCAGGGTGCCGTCGAAGTCGAAGGCCGCAAGGACCGGCTGCCCTGCGTTCACGGTTTCGGGCATGAGACCTGGCCGCAGTAGCGCACGCAGTAGGGACAGCCTGTCATAGGCAGCCATGAGGGGATGTTGTAGTAACGCTTGAAGACCTCGCCCAGCACGCCCTGGCGGTAGGCCTCGTAGTTGAAGTTCTGCCCTTCGACCACATGGAAGTTCACGCCGCTTTGCGGCACCACCCAGGTCCGCACGCTCTCGAAATAGGGGCTGTACTCGGCCAGAGCGGGCGCATCGGCCATGAGCACACGGACGGTCTTGCCCTGGTAGAGGGCGTAGTCCACCAGCTGGTCGTCCTGGCGCGCGTGGAACTTGCCGGGGCCGAAGACCGGAACGTACTGCTGGCTCACATAACCATAGACCGAAGCGGGCGAGTAGGCGTTGGCCATGAGCACGGTGTCGGGCGTGCGCACCTGCGCCAGCAGCTCGGGGGTGCGCAGGGCACGGACGAGGCTGGCGTAGAAGGGTTTGCCGGCCCACTGGTCCAGCGTGGTGAAGGAGAGGCCCAGCACCAGCAGGACATGGGCGCCCGTGAACCAGGCCAGACCTTTGGCCGCGGTCTTGAGTGCCGCCTCGGGCAGGGCCAGGGCAAACAGCACGAGGGCAAAGGGGTAGAAGGACAGCACCCAGTGCAGGCCCACCACCTTCTTGAACGAGAGCAGGGCGAAGAAGATCAGCGGCACGACGATGAGCAGGGTCAGCAGGCGCTGGCGGTGTGCGGTCTCGCGCAGGCGGGCGCGGTGTTTCCAGCCCAGCCAGATCAGCGCCGGCGTCAGCAGGTAGGCCAGCATGCCGATGTAGGTGAAGGGCTTGCGCAGTGCGAAGGCCGCATCTTCGTTGCGGTTGATGGCGTTGAACATGATGTTGGACCAGCCGTGGTCCATGTTCCACCAGAGGTTGATGGCCGGCCCGGGCAGGGCGCAGAGCACCAGCAGGGCTAAGGCTTTCCAGCGTTCGCGCCGGTAGAGCGCGAAATAGACCAGGTAACTCAGACCCAGCACAACGGCGAAGTATTTGGAGAGAAAGGCGCAGCCGAGGGCGAGGCCGGACAGGGCGTACAGGCCCAGGGTGCGGCCGTCGGCCTGCGGCCGGCGCTCGGCCCGCAGCAGCAGGGCAGCCGAGAGCAGGGACCAGAAGATCAGCGGGGTGTCGGTGGTGATGAGGACGGCGATCCAGTTCAGCGGTGCCAGCCAGATCAGCAACGCGGCCCAGGCGGCGCGTTCGCGGTCCAGCGGCTTGAAGGCCCACCAGAGCAGGCCGCCCATGGCCAGGGGCAGCAGCACGATGGGCAGGCGGATGGCCCAGGGCGCTTCGCCGAACAGGGTGCGCATGAGCCAGATCAGCCAGCCCACCATGGGCGGGTGGTCGGAGTAGCCCCAGTCGGGGTAGACGCCCCACCAGTAGAAAAAGGCCTCGTCACCCGTGATGGGCAGGG
>CAUPRZ010000248.1:0-4347 GCA_963513855.1 uncultured Hylemonella sp. | reverse complement strand
GCGCTTACCTGGGCGAAGAGGGTCTGAAGCGCGGCATCCGCGTCAAGACCTCCAGCTACACGCGCCACCACGTCAACATCACCATGACGCAGGCCAAGGCGGTGAGCAACTACACCAACTCCATCCTGGCCAATATGGAAGCCACGGACGACGGCTACGACGAGGCCCTGCTGCTTGACTCCTCGGGCTTCGTGTCCGAAGGCGCGGGCGAGAACATCTTTGTCATCAAGAACGGCGTGATCTACACGCCCGACCTGTCGGCCGGCGCGCTCAACGGCATCACGCGCAACACCGTCTTCCACATCGCCAAGGACCTGGGCCTGGAGATCGTGCAGAAGCGCATCACGCGCGACGAGGTCTATATCGCCGACGAGGCCTTCTTCACCGGCACCGCCGCTGAAGTCACGCCCATCCGCGAACTGGACCGCATCGAGATCGGCATCGGTTCGCGCGGCCCGATCACGGAGAAGATCCAGAGCGCCTTCTTCGACATCGTCAACGGTCGCAACGCCAAATATTCTCACTGGCTGACGAAAGTCTGAAACCTGGCGGGTCAGACCACTCGCGCAGCGATGTGCTCTGACCCCCACTGATCAAAAGGCACTTATGAGCAAGTCCACTGTTGAACTGCTGGCCACCGACCTGAACCACCAGGGCGGGGTCTACTGCCCCAGTCCCAAGGCTGACATGAAGCTCTGGAGCAGCCACCCCAAGGTCTACCTGGACGTGGGCCACACCGGCGAAGCCAAGTGCCCCTACTGCGGTACCGTCTACAAGCTCAAGGCCGGTGAACACTACGCCGCGCACCACTGACACCAAGAGCCGCGGCAACGCGGCTCTTGTCATTGCGCCGCAGTGGATCGGCGACGCGGTGATGACGGAGCCTTTGATGCGCCGTCTCGCTGCGCGTGGCGAGCGGCTCACGGTCGGGGCCCTGCCCTGGGTGGCGCCGGTCTACCGCGCCATGCCCCAGGTGGCCGAGGTCGTTGAATTTCCCTTTGCCCACGGCGGCCTGCAGTTCAAGGCCCGGCGCGCGCTGGCGCAGCAGTTCGAAGGACGTTTTGACACGGCCTATGTGCTGCCCAATTCCATCAAGAGTGCCCTGCTGCCCTTCCTGGCCAGCATTCCCAAACGTGTGGGTTATCTGGGCGAGGCGCGCGTGGGCCTGCTCACGCACCGCCTGAAAAATCCGTCCAAGGGCAAGCGCCCGCCCATGGTGGCCTTCTACTCGGCCCTGGCCGGCGAGCCCGGCATCGAGGCCGACCGGCCGCAGCTGCAGCTGGCCCCGGCCCAGATCGATGCCGTGCTGCTGGCCCAGGGCCTGGTGCGCGGTGGCTACTACGTTTTTGTGCCCGGCGCCGAATACGGCCCGGCCAAACGCTGGCCTGTGGCGCGTTATGCCGAACTGGCCCGCTCGCTGAACGCGCCGGTGTTGGTGCTGGGCTCGGGCAAGGAGGCGCCGCTGGGCGTCGAGATCTGCGCCCTGGCCCCGGGCGCCGATTGCCGCAATCTGGCCGGCGCCACCAGTCTGGCCGAAGCCTTTGCGCTGATCGCCGGTGCGCGCCAGGTCATCAGCAACGACACCGGCCTCATGCACGTGGCCGCGGCCCTGGACGTGCCCCAGGTGGCGATCTTCGGCTCCAGCAGCCCCGAGCACACCCCGCCGCTCAGCGCGCGCGCCCAGGTGCTCTGGCTCAAGCAGGATGCGGCCTACCAGCCCCCGCTGGACTGCGCGCCCTGCTTCGAGCGCGAATGCCCGCTGGGCCATCTGCGCTGTCTCAACGACATCACAGCCGATCGCGTGCTGCGCACGCTGCAGGCCGCCTGACGAATTCCGGATAAAAAAAAGCCACCCTTGCGGGTGGCTTTGAAAGTCCTCGAAAGGACGTCGTTGGGATCGTTAGCACCGTTTTGTGCCGCTAGAGGAAAGCACAAACCGGCGGTATTTGGAAAAACTTCACTGTGACAGCAGTACGGAAAGAAATATATCGGTCACCGCACATAGTGCCTATCCCACAAATTGGGGATATGGACGCCGAAGTGTCGCGAAATAGGACATTCAGGGTGCTGGTTCAGGCGGTCAGGGCCTGAGGTTTGGGCTTGAAAAGCGCTTCGAAGGCCATGTTGAAGGCTTCGGGGCTCGAATCCGAGATGAAAAGACCCAGCTGATCCAGGTCCACCGTGTACATGGTGTAGGGGGACAGCAAATTCTTCTCGACGCTCAGGCCGCGAAAGCTCTGGTGCCCCCTGACCAGGGACGAGTGGTCGGGTACGACAGCAGGATCGGCTGGGGTGGCGTTCATGGCAGGGCTTCCTTGATGTCTACACCATAGGAAGTCCGAGGCAACTGCGCCAGTCCCTGCCGGGTCCGCGACGTGCGGTTTATCACGCCCCGGGCGGTTTCAAACCCGGGTCCGGGTGTACCGGCCTAGCGCGTCAGTGGCAGGGTGAGCACGAAGCAGGCGCCACCGCCCGGATGGTCTTCGCAATGCACGTGGCCGCCATGGCGCTGGGCGATGGTGCGCACCAGGGCCAGGCCCAGGCCCACGCCCCCCTCGCGCTCGGAGGCGCCCGGCAGGCGGAAGAAGGGTTCGAAGATACGTTCGCGCAGGGCGGCCGGCACGCCCGGGCCCTGGTCCGTGACCCGGATCTCGGCCTGGTCGCCCCGGGTGCGTAGCGCCAGGGTGACGGTGCCGGCGCCGTGGCGCTTGGCGTTTTCCAGTAGGTTGCGCAGGGCGCGGCGCAGCAGGCGCGTGAGACCTGTGACGGCCAGGCTGGTGACGCCGGCCGGGGTTTCGAATTCGGCACCCGTGCGCGCGCATTCCTCGGCCCCCAGGCCCACGAGGTCCACCGCTTCCTGCGGGCCCAGGTCGTCGGGGCTGCTGTCCAGGCGGCTGGCCAGCAGGATCTCGTCGATCAGCTGGTCGAGCTCGCGGATATTGCGTGTGATTTCCTCGACCGTGCCCGCGCCGGGCTGGGTCTGCATGAGCTCCAGCCCCATGCGGATGCGCGCCAGCGGCGAGCGCAGTTCGTGCGAGGCGTTGGCCAGCAGGGCCTTGTGCGAGAGCAGCAGGGCCTGCACGCGAGCGGCGGCCACGTTGAAGCGCTGCGCGAGAAAGGCCACCTCGTCCTGCCCCTCCTCGGGCAGACGGCGCCCCAGATCACCTTCGCCCCAACGCTCCACCCCCTGTTGCAGGGCTTCGAGCCGTTTGGTCAGGCGTCGCACGATGGGGTAGGAACCCAGGGCCACAGCCGCGGCGATCAGGACCAGCATGGCCAGCAGGTCGTAGGGCGGCTGCCACCAGGAGGGCGCGGGTGGCGGTGGGGGCGGGCGGTTGCCGGGGCGCGGCAACTGCACATAAACGGTCCGTCCATCGCGCAGCGGCACTTCGAATTCCAGGCCCTGGCCGGGCACACGGACCCCCCGGGCCTGGGCCTGGCCCAGCACCTCGCCCTGGGCGTCGCGCACGATGATTTCACGGCCCGGGCGCAGCGCCCGCTCACGTTCGGATTCCATGCGCCAGACCCAGCCGAAGATCAGCGTCAGCAGCACGATGGCGGCCACCACCGCCAGCCAGATGCGCAGGTGGAGACGCTGGGTCAGGGGCGTACTCATGCGGGGCCGGGGCTCAGTCCTGCTGGCGCGCGAAGACGTAGCCCACGCCGCGCACCGTCAGGATGCGCTTGGGCGCTTTCGGGTCGGCTTCGATGGCGGCGCGGATGCGGCCCATGTGCACGTCGATGGAGCGGTCAAAGGCCTCCAGTTCGCGCCCGCGCACGGCTTCCATGATCTGGTCGCGTGTGAGCACACGGCCGGCACGTTCGGCCAGCGTGACCAGCAGATCGAACTGGTAGGAGGTCAGCTCGCTGGGCTGACCGTTGACCATGACAGTGCGCGCATCACGATCGATGGCCAGGGAGCCAAAGCGCAGTTGGTTGCCGGGCGTGCTGCCGCTGCCGCTGCGCCGGCGCAGCACGGCGCGGATGCGTGCCAGCAATTCACGCGGCTCGAAGGGTTTGGCCAGGTAGTCGTCGGCGCCGATTTCCAGGCCGATCACGCGGTCCATGGGGTCGCCCTTGGCTGTGAGCATGAGGATGGGGGTCTGCGCCAGATTGGAGGGCAGGGCACGGATGCGGCGGCAGATCTCCAGCCCGTCCATGTCGGGCAGCATGAGGTCGAGGATCAGCAGCTGGGGCGGCGGGCTGGCCTCTTGCAGCCGGTTCAGGCCTTCGGTGCCATTGCCGGCCACCTGCACGCTGTAGCCGGACTGTCCCAGGTAGTCACTGACCATGGCGGCCAGACGGGCGTCGTCCTCGATCATCAGCAGGGGCTGGGGGGCACTCATG
>CAUPRZ010000247.1:0-4402 GCA_963513855.1 uncultured Hylemonella sp. | reverse complement strand
TGCGTTTTATGCCTCCGTGGAGCTGCTGCGTTACCCGCAGCTGCAGGGCCTGCCTGTGGTGATAGGCGGGCGGCGACGGCGCGATGACGATGCGCTGCTTCTGAAACACGCGGATCTGCCGCTGTCGGAGATCCCGGTCGCGGAGTTTCCCCTGCTCAAGGACTACACCGGCCGCGGGGTCATCACCACGGCCACCTATGCGGCGCGCGCCTTCGGCGTGGGCTCGGCCATGGGCCTGATGAAGGCGGCCAAGCTCTGCCCCCAGGCCCTCCTGCTGCCGGTGGACTTTGACGAGTACCGCAAGTACTCGCGCCGTTTCAAGGAAGTCATCACCGAGATCGCCCCCGTGATGGAAGACCGGGGCGTGGACGAGGTCTACATCGACTTCACCGACGTGCCCGGCGGTCAGCGCGAGGGCGGGCGGAGCCTCGCGCGCCTGATCCAGAAAAGCATCTTCGACGCCACGGGCCTCACATGTTCCATCGGCGTGGCGCCCAACAAGCTGCTGGCCAAGATGGCCAGCGAGTTCCAGAAACCCACGGGCATCTCCATCGTCCAGCCGGAGGATCTGCAGGCCCAGATCTGGCCCCTGCCCTGTCGCAAGATCAACGGCGTGGGCCCCAAGACCGATGAAAAGCTGTTGGCCCAGGGCATCCGTACCATCGGTGAACTCGCCACGCGCGAACGCGACTGGCTCATCACGAACTTCGGCAAGAGCTACGGCGCCTGGTTGCACGAGGTCTCCTGGGGCCGCGACGAGCGGCCCGTGGTGACCGAAAGCGAGCCGGTCTCGATCAGCCGCGAAACGACCTTCGAGCGTGACCTGCACGCCGTGCGCGACAAGGCCGAGCTCGGCGCCATCTTCACGGCCCTGTGCGAGCGTGTGGCTGCCGACCTGCAGCGCAAGGGTTATGTGGGGCGCACCATCGGCATCAAGCTGCGCTACGATGACTTCCGCAGCGTCACGCGTGACCAGACCCTGGAACAGCACACCGCCGACGCCCGGGCCATCCGCCAGGCGGCCGGGGTTTGCCTCAAGCGGGTAGACCTCACCCGCAGGCTGCGTCTGCTGGGCGTGCGCGTGGGCTCGCTGGCACGCAGCGACGAGTTGAACCCCGACGATACCCGCAAGGAGACTTCCCAAGATGAGCACACAGCCCTGCTTTTCCCTGACGATTGAGCAGCACATTGCCCACCTGGTGCTGAATCGCCCCGAGGCCATGAACACCATGCACCCGCAGTTCTGGCGCGAGCTGGATCAGGTGCTCACGCAACTGCACTCCAGTGGCGAGGCGCGTGTGCTGGTGATCAGCAGCACCGGCAAGCACTTCAGCGCCGGCATGGCGCTGGAGACCTTTGGCGGTGCCATCACCCTGGACGACCGCAGCCCCGAAGGCCGTGCCGCCATCTTTGACCTGCTGACCGACATGCAGGCCACCTTCAGCAAGCTGGAGAGCCTGCGTATTCCCGTCATCGCGGCCATCCAGGGTGGTTGCATCGGTGGCGCGGTGGACATGGTGTCTGCCTGCTGCCTGCGTTACGCCACGACGGACGCCTTCTTCTGCATCCAGGAGATCAACATCGGCATGGTGGCCGACGTGGGCACGCTGCAACGCCTGCCCAAGCTGATCCCCCTGGGGGTGGTCAAGGAACTGGCCTACACGGGCCGGCGTCTGCCGGCGGCCCAGGCCCTGGGCTACGGCCTGGTCAATCAGGTCTACGACACGCCCGAGGCCCTGCTGGCGGGCGCGATGCAGACCGCCAAAGAAATCGCCAGCAAACCACCCGTGGCCATCTGGGGCACCAAGCAGGCCTTGCATTACGCACGCGATCACGGCGTGGACGATGCCCTGAAACAGATGGGCTGGTTGCAGGGCGCGATCTGGAGCAACCAGCATGTGCTGGAATCCGTCACGGCCATGAAGGACAAACGCGCGGGCAACTTCCCGCCGCTGGCGCCCTTGCAGTCCTTTCGCGAGCTCGGCTAGGGAGTACAGGGTTTGTTGCACACGATTCTGAAATCTGCCCTGGCCATGCTGCTGGGGAGCAGCCTTGCGCATGCCGTCGAGAAGGATGATGCGCGTTATGCCGGTTACGCCTGCCAGCAATACGCGATTGCCACGCTCAAGACTCTGGGCAAACCCAAGGTCGATCCGACACAGCCGGCGACCCTGGTTGCTGCGGACGACAAACGCTGGGCCGGATTGGCCGGGGTCTGGCTGGCCACCGGAGCGATCCATTCCCAGGTGCGTTTTGGCGCACCCATGGTGCGCTCCGACTATCGCTGCACGGTGCAGAAGTTGTCGGGTGGGGGCTGGAAGCTGCTGGAGCTGGCGTGGCCGCAAGGCCAGCCCTGAGATGGATGCTTATTACTGCCGTGCCGTGCGCACGTTGGCCGGCAAGGCCTGCGGGTGGCTGGTGCGCCAGGGGTTGATGTCCAGGCCGCCGCGGCGGGTGTAGCGTGCGTAGACCGTCAGCTTGGCGGGTTTGCAGCGGCGCCAGAGGTCCATGTAGATGCGTTCGACACACTGCTCGTGGAACTCGTTGTGGTTGCGAAAACTCACGAGATATTGCAGCAGGCCAGCCTGGTCGATCTGCGGGCCGCTGTAGGCGATCTGCACGCTGCCCCAGTCGGGCTGGCCCGTCACGAGGCAGTTGCTCTTGAGCAGGTGGCTGGTCAGCACCTCGTCCACGGGCTTCTCGTCGAAGGCGGCGGTCAGCAGCTCGGGCGCGGGGGTGTAGTGCGTGCACTCCACTTCCAGCCGGTCGATGTTGAGGCCATCCATCTCGTGGATGGGTTCCTGGTCGAAAAGCTCGGGGCTGAGCAGTCGCACGCCGACCGACCCCGTCTTGCCCGAACCGCGCCACGCGGCTTCGGCCAGATCCACGCGCAGGCGGGCCAAGACCTCGGCCGCATCGGCGAACTTCGTGTTGTTGAAACTGTTGAAGTAGAGCTTGAAGGACTTGCTCTCGATGATGTTGGGCGTTTCGCAGGGTACGGTGATGTGGGCAATGGCGACCTGCGGCTTGCCGCGGGCATTGAGCCAGCTCACCTCATAGGCGGTCCACAGGTCCGCGCCGAGGAAGGGCAGAGTAGTGGGCACGCCAATCTCTTCGCGTTTGCCGATGCGGGGGATCGGGAACAGCAGGGTCGGGTCGTACTGGTCGATATAGGGCGTGGCCTTGCCCAGCAGGGAGTCTTCGGGTTTGCTCATACGTTTACTTTCCGGCGGAAGACCAGGCGGTCGGGTTCGGAGACCTTTGCTTCGTAAGCGTAACCATCAAGGTTGAATTTTTCCAGCTGCTTGGGCGTGGTGATGCGCTTGGTGAGGGCGTAACGCGCCATCAGGCCACGTGCGCGTTTGGCGAAGAAGCTGATGACCTTGTACTGGCCGCCCTTCCAGTCCTCGAACACGCATTCGATCACGCGGGCTTTGAGCGCCTGGGTGTCCACGGCCTTGAAGTATTCCTGCGAGGCCAGGTTCACGACCACGGGCGTCTTGTCGACCTGCAGGCGTTCGTTGAGGTAGTCAGCGATCTGTGTGCCCCAGAACTTGTAGAGGTTGCGGCCCCGCGGGTTCTCCAGCGTCGTACCCATCTCCAGCCGGTAGGGCTGCATCCAGTCCAGCGGGCGCAGCACGCCGTAGAGGCCGCTGAGGATGCACAGGTGTTCCTGTGCCCACTTCAGATCTTCGGCCTTGAGGGTCCTGGCGTCCAGGCCATCGTAGACGTCGCCGTTGAAGGCCAAGACGGCCTGCTTGGAGTTTTTGGCCGTGAACTTCGGGTTCCAGGCCTGGTAACGCGCGACGTTGAGGCCGGCGAGGGCGTCGCTCAGGTCCATGAGCTCGGAAATCTGCTGCGGAGAATAGTCGCGCAGGAGTTTGATGAGCTCGGCGGATTGCTGGGTAAAGAGAGGCTGGGTGTGGGGGACATCGCCGGCGGGCGTGTCATAGTCCAGCGATTTGGCGGGCGAGAGCAGAAAAAGCATGTTGCGTATTCTCTATCAGGACGAAAAGCTGGTTGCCGTGGACAAGCCACCGGGGCTGCTGGTGCACCGCACGGGCCTGGACGCCGGCGAGACGCAATTTGCCCTGCAGATGTTGCGCGACCAGCTGGGCCGCCCCGTCTGGCCCGCGCATCGGCTCGACAAGGGCACGAGTGGTGTGCTGCTGTTTGCGCTCGACGCGGACACGGCCCGGGCGCTGGGGCTGGCCTTCGAGGCGCCAGACTTGGTGCACAAGACCTACCGTGCGGTGGTGCGCGGCTGGCCGCCGCTTGAGGGCCTGAGAGCCCCCCCCCTCACACGTCTGGAGGACGCTGCGCGGGCTGGCCGCGAGGAGGTGCAGGACGCGTTGACACGTTACCGCACGCTGGAGCGCCACGAGCTGCCCCTGCCTTACGG
>CAUPRZ010000246.1:0-4411 GCA_963513855.1 uncultured Hylemonella sp. | reverse complement strand
AGGTGGGGAAAGTGAACACCCCCTCGACGCCGAGAAACTCGCTGTCCATCCCGGCGCGCGCCAGCGGCTTCCAGGTGGCGTAGGCGATCACGCCGCAGGCAAACACTCCCGCCAGCGAAAACAGCGCGCGCAGGCGCTTGCCCGCGCGCGGCCGGCGCACGATGAACGGATCGATGAAAAGATCAGCCCGCGACATGCGCCCATGGCGTAGGGTGGCCGGCAGCTGCAGGAAGACGATGATCACGATGCTGCTGGCCACCAGCTCGGCCACCCCATCGATCGGGCGATTCGCCAGATCGCGCAGCAGCACGTCGGCGCACATCAGCAGCATGATGGCGCCGATCAGCACCGAGCCGGCCGCGTTGAGCGCGTCGATCAGCCGGCCAAACCAGCTGTCGGGCACAGACGGAGACGGTGCGGACTCCAGGTCCGTGTTGGTTTCGTAGGACATGTGCCGGCTCAGCGTGGATCGGGATCTGTCGCGGCGGGCATCCTGGACAAAACGGGGCTCAATTCAGTTCCTTGTCCCAGTCGCGCACGGGTTTGACGCCGCGCTTGCGCAACTCGTTCATGTAGGTGCTGACGATGTCCTTGGCCGGGCCCTTGGATGCATTGGCCTTGACCCAGTCCGTCGCCAGGTTCGGCATGGTCTTGACCCAGTTGGCGCGTTCTGCCGGGCTGAGTTCGCTGATCTTCACGGGCACGGCCTGCTTGGCACCCACTTCGCCCATGGTCTTGAGCGCGCCTTCGTAACGCTGCATCAGGGTCTCGCCCAGGGCACGGGAATATTCCTTGCCCACGTCCTTGACGATCTTCTGCACCTCGGGTGGCAGCTTGGCGTAGCTGTCCTTGTTCATGGCCATGCCACCGATGTACAGCGCGCCAATGTTCACCTTGGTGATGTAGGGGGCCACCTCGTAGATCTTGTTAGGCAGGATGCCGGTGGAGATGGAAACCGTACCGTCGGACACACCGCTCTGGATGTCGGTGTAATAGCTCGTGAGCGAGCCGTCCACCGGCACGGCGCCCGAACCCTTGAGCCACAGGCCGATGGAGCCGGGCGCGGAGATCTTGCGCCCCTTGAGGTCGGCATAGGCATTCACCGGGGCCTTGGTGAAGAGATGGTAGGTGTCCACGCCCGTGGCGCCCAGGAAGACCATGTTGTTGCGGTCCCATTCACGCTGCAGGGCCGGCACCTTCTCGTTCATCTCATTGGCCACGTCCAGGATGACGCGCACATCGTCGGTCGTGAAGGGTGTCACCGTGCCGAACTGCGACAGGGGCATCTTGGCCGCCTCCAGCTGGTGGAAGACCCAGCCGATGTCGGTCACGCCCTGCTCCACGCTGGTCAGCGTGGCGTTCATCTTGTAGAGCTGGCCGCCATAGGCCTCACGCCATTCGATCTTGTAGCCCTTGCCCAGTGCCTCCACGCGCTTGTTGACCTCGGGCACAAACAATGTGCTCATCAGACCGACCCAGGGCAGCACCACCGGGTGGCTGGACGCGATGGTCAGCTTGAAGGTCTGCTGGGCCTGGGCCGGCATGAGTGCCGTGGCGGCCAGTGCTGCGGCGCACAAGGCGCCCCGGATGATCTGTCGCTTCTGCATGTCTGTCTCCTCGGTTGTAGGTAGGGGAAAAAGCGCTCTGCGGCGCCTGACACTGACTTGCTTACTTCTTCTGCGGGTTCAGCACGAAGTCGAATTCGAGCAGCCAGGTTTTGTCAGGCTGCTGCACCCAGTCGGCCACCAGGGACTGGCGCACGCCGAAGACGGCATCCGAATCCAGGTACTGGTCACCGTCCCGGAAGACGTGGGTGATCAGGGTCTCGTAGCCCTCGGCCTTGATCATGAAATGCAGATGGGCCGGGCGCCAGGGGTGGTTCTTGCTGGCGCGCAGCATCTCGCCCACGGGGCCGTCGGTCGGAATGGGGTAGGCCTCGGCCACGATGGTGCGGAAGTCAAAGCTGCCGTCGGCACGGGCCTGCAAACTGCCACGCGCCTGCGGATGCGCCAGCTCGGCGTACTGCACGTCGTAGTTGCCGTCAGCATCGGCCTGCCAGACCTCCAGCGTGGCGTTCGGCACGGGCTTGCCGTCCGGGCCACGTACGGTGCCGCGCACCTGGCAGGGCTGGCCGCTGGCGCCGTTGGCCACGTCGTCACCGTTCTGGTACTTGGGCGACTCGGCCACGTAAAAGGGGCCGAAAACCGTGGCTTCCGTGCAGCCAGCGGGCTTCTTGTTGTTCATGGCCACGGTCAGCATGGACAGGCCCAGGGTGTCGGACAGCAGGATGAACTCCTGGCGCTTGTCATCGCACATCTGGCCGGTGCGCGTGAGGAAATCGATGCCCTGGAACCACTCGGCCTCGGTGAGCTGGGTTTCGCGCGCAAAGGCGTGCAGGTGCTGGATCAGGCTGGTCAGGATCTCCTTGAGGCGGGGATCGGGGGTCTTGGAAAACCGCTCGATCACGGCCTGGGTGATGGTGTCCTCGTTGAGGTTGCGCATCAAAACGTCTCCTGCGGGTTCTCTCTATCGGGTGGACTGTAAAAGTCCCCGACAATTTGGGGAAGGGCGCGGACGCAAATGACTTTTCCGCGCAGCGAAATAAACAGCCATTAAAGTCGAGCAGACATCAAAGGCCGGGGCAGGAGACTGGGTTGGACCGTTTTTCAGAAATCGAGCTGTTTGTTCAGGTCGCCGAAACCGGCAGCCTGAGCCGTGCCGCCGAAGCCCTGGGCCTGTCCAACGCCGCCGCCAGCCGCCACCTGCAGGCCCTGGAGGACCGCTTGGCCGCGCGTCTGGTGGAGCGCAACACCCGCCGCCTGTTCCTCACCGACACCGGGCAGGAGTTTTTCAGCCGCGCCAAGGTACTGCTGGCCGACCTCAAGGACGCCGAAGACGCCGTCAATGCCAGCACGCTCAACCCCACGGGCACGTTGCGCATCACGGCCTCCCTGTCCTTTTCCATGCAGCACATCGCGCCGCTGCTGCGCGAGTACACGCAGCGCTACCCCAATGTCAGCGTGCATGTGGAGGCGGCCAACCGCTACCTGGACATCATCGACAACAATATCGACGTGGCCATCCGCACGCGCGAGTTCGAGCCCGATTCCAACATCACCGTGCGCCGCCTCGCGCAGACCCGTCGTATCCTGGTCGCCGCGCCCCGTTATCTGGCCCGCCACGGCCGGCCGCAGACGCTGGAAGACCTGCACCAGCACCAGCTGCTGATCTACACCTACGCCAACAACCCCAACGAACTGCGCTTCACACGCGATGGCCAGGCCACGACCCTGCAGGTCAAGGGCCGCCTCGATTCGAACGACGGCCAGATCCTGCGTGCAGCCGCACTCGACGGCCTGGGCATCCTGGTGCAACCCACCTACATCGTCTACGAAGACATGGTGGCCGGTCGCCTGGTGCCTGTGCTGGACGACTGGGACCTGCCGCGCCTGACCATCAATCTGGCCTACCCGAGCCGCAAGCACCTCTCTGCCAAAGTACGCACCTTCATCGACTTCATGGCCGAGCACTTCGTGCGCATGAACTACGAGCAGAAGTGGACCGGGCGTTTTGGCGTGAACTGACACCGCCGCACCCGGCTGCCCACACGCAGCCAGCCCCAGGCCCATAAGCTGGGCTTATAGCGCCTCTCACAAATCAGTATTTCCCTGCGTGCGCGCTTCGTTCCATGATCCGCGCGCTACAAGAACGCAAGGAGACACTGCATGAACCGAGGAACGGGTCCATCGAACCCGCCTGATACACCTGCGCTGGACGCACCCCTGCCCTACGGCCCACCCCTCACGCTGAAGCAGGCCAAAGCCATGCTGCAGGCCGCCGAAGCCGAAGCCGAGCAACCCCAGTGGCCCGTGGCCATCGTCATCGCCGATTCCAGCGGCGACGTGGTGCTGGCCCTCAAGCGCGACCAGACCCAGCATTCCAGCCTGTCCATTGCCACGGGCAAGGCGCTCACGGCGGTCAATTTCCGCCGCCCGACCAAGATGTTCCAGGACGGCATCGCCGCTGGCGGTGAGGGCCTGCGTTTCCTCGCCGTGCCCGGTGTGACGCCGCTGGAAGGCGGTTTCCCCCTCGTGCTGGGCGGGCAGATCGTCGGCGGCATCGGCGTTTCGGGTGTGCTCTCGAGCCAGGACGCGCAGGTCGCTCGTGCCGGCATGGCCGCGCTGGCCTGAACTGTTACCCAGAATTATTCCAAGGAGACAAGCATGTTGAATCGACTCGTGCAAGTGTGCGCACTGACCCTGCTGGCCACCGGCCTGCAGGTGCAGGCCCAGGTGCCGATGCACTACATCACAGCGGTATCGGCCGACACCCATGTCTACGGGCTGGAGCTGCCCGCCACCGCCGGCGCGGCACCTGCGGTACAGCGGCTGCAGGCACTGCCCTCGGTGTT
>CAUPRZ010000245.1:0-4433 GCA_963513855.1 uncultured Hylemonella sp. | reverse complement strand
GGCGATGAATTCGCCCTGCTGCTGCCCGGTGGCGACGCGCAGGCCGCACAGGCCCTGGCGCGGCGCGTGCACGAGGTGCTGGCGCCGCCTTTTGCCATCGCCGACCTCGCGCTCGACGTCACGGCGCGCATCGGCATCGTCCTCTACCCCGAACACGGCCTGACGCCCCACGACCTGTTCCGCCACGTGGACATGGCTGTACGCCAGGCCCGCAAGCTGGGCACCGGACTGGCCGTCTACGACCCGCAGCTCAACCCCGCCCCGACACAGCGTCTGACCTTCGCGGGCGAGTTGCGCCGTGCCATCGAAAACGGTGAACTGGTGCTCTACCTGCAGCCCAAGGTGGAGATGGCCAGTGGTCGCGTCTGCGGTGCCGAAGGCCTGGTGCGCTGGTTGCACCCCCAGCGCGGCATGATCCCGCCCGGCGAGTTCATCGACCTGGCCGAACGCACGGGCCTGATTCGCCCTCTGAGCGCCTGGGTGCTGGAGACAGCCTTCCAGCTGAACAAGCACTGGCGCCAACGCGACCGCCCCCTGCCCATCGCCGTCAACCTCTCGGCCCGCAATCTGCGCGACGAGAGCCTGCCCGAGCTGATCCGCCAGCTGCAATCGGACCCGCACGATGGCCAGGGCCTGCTGGAGATCGAGATCACCGAGAGCACGGCCATGGAAGACCCGGAATTCGCTCTGCGTGTGCTGCACGAACTGCGCGCGCTCGGCATTCCCCTGCACATCGACGATTTCGGCACCGGTTACTCCTCGCTGAGTTATCTGCAGAAACTGCCGGTCGACTGCATCAAGATCGACCAGTCCTTCGTGCGCAACATGGCCAGCAGCAAGGACTCGGCGCTCATCGTGCGATCGACCATCGACCTGGCCCACGACCTGGGCCGCAAGGTGGTGGCCGAGGGCGTGGAAACACGCCAGCACTGGGAACAGCTGGCCGCCCTGGGCTGCGACATGGCCCAGGGCTACTACATCGCCCGTCCCATGCCCTCCGAGGCCTTCCAGGGCTGGCTGCGCGACTATCAGCCGCTCGCCACGCCCCCCGCGGCACCGTAATTCCTGAGGAAACCGTGAAGTAATTGCGCCGGGCCTGCGCACCATGCTCCTAGAATCGGAGCATTCTTATCTGTCTGGAATCCCCCATGATCTTCGTCACCGGCGGCGCGGGCTATATCGGCAGCCACACCTGCATCGAACTGATGCAGGCCGGCCATGAGGTCACCGTCTACGACAACTTCTCCAACAGCAGCCCCGAATCCATCCGGCGCGTGGAACAGATCAGCGGCCACAAGGTGCATCTTGTGCAGGGCGATATCCGTGATGGGGCAGCCCTGAGCGCGGCCCTGAAGAACAGCGGCGCCGATGCCGTGATCCACTTCGCCGGACTCAAGGCCGTCGGCGAATCGGTCACCCAGCCCCTGCGCTACTACGACAACAACGTGGTCGGCACGGTCCGCCTGCTGGAGGCCATGGACGCCGCCGGGGTGCGCAAGCTGGTCTTCAGCTCCTCTGCCACCGTCTACGGCGACCCGCAACGCCTGCCCCTGACCGAAGACCACCCGCTGTCGGTCACCAACCCCTATGGCCGCACCAAGCTGATGATCGAGGACATGCTGCGTGATCTGCATCACAGCGATGCGTCCTGGCGCATCGCCATCCTGCGCTACTTCAACCCCATCGGCGCGCACGTCAGCGGCCGCATCGGCGAGGACCCGCAGGGCATTCCCAACAACCTCATGCCCTATGTGAGCCAGGTGGCCGCAGGAAAACGCGAACAGCTGCAGGTCTGGGGCAAGGATTACCCCACGCCGGACGGCACGGGGGTGCGCGACTTCATCCACGTCGTCGACCTGGCCGACGGCCATGTCAAGGCACTGGCCTATCTGGACCGGCAGGCCGGCTGCACCGCCTTCAACCTGGGCACCGGTCAGGGCTACAGCGTGCTGGAGCTGGTCCGTGCCTTTGAGAAGGCCAGCGGCCGCACCGTGCCCTACCAGTTCGCCCCCCGCCGCCCGGGGGACATCGCCGCCTGCTACGCCTCGCCCGAGCGCGCGGCCCGGCTGCTGGGCTGGTTGCCCCAACGCAAGATCGACGACATGTGCGTCGACAGCTGGCGCTGGCAGCAGAACAACCCGGACGGCTACCGGAACTCACCGGCCTAAGTAGTCTCCACAGACTGGCGTTCCGCTCTGCAGCGGGACCGCATTCTCCTCGTGCATGCGTGAACTATGCACTGCGAGATTTTGATGATCGAAAGTATTCTTACTTTTTGTCACAAACGGGGAACTTCCTCCCCCATCTGACCCTCCATAAAGGACTGATTCCTGCCCTCGGGCCTGGCCCGGCCGGCCGAGATCAGGGATGCGTTGATGTCGATCCGTTACCTTTTCAGCCTGCTCTGCTGTTTTGTCCCAACCCTGGCTGTCGCGCAGCCGGCCGCCCCTGTGGCCACGCCGCTGGCCTCGGCCGCCTTCTACTACGGCGCGCAGACCCCCTGGGATGAACTCCGCGCCTTCGACCTGGCCGTCATCGAGCCCGACCACCTGCCGGCCGGGCCGCTGCCCGCGCTCGGCCCCACGCGCCTGGCCGCCTATGTCTCGCTCGGTGAAGTCCAGCCCACACGCGCCTATGCGGCGCGCATCCCGACCGCCTGGCTGCGCGGTGAGAACAGCGCCTGGGGCAGCAAGCTGATCGACCAGGCCCGGCCGGAGTGGCCGGCCTTTTTCGCCGACGAGGTGATCGCCCCCCTGTGGCAACGCGGCCTGCGCACCTTTTTTGTCGACACCCTGGACTCCTACCACCTGTACACGCGCACCCCCGAGGAACGCGCCGCGCAGGAGGCCGGCATGGTGGCCGTGATCCAGGAGCTGGTGCGCCGTTACCCGGGCATCCGTTTTGTCTTCAACCGTGGTTTCGAAATCCTGCCGCAGACCCACACCTGGGTGGATGCCGTGGCCGCCGAGTCCCTGTTCCGCCGCTACCGGACCGAGGACAAAATCTACGACGAGGTCCCGCCGGCCGACCGCAGCTGGCTGCTGGATCGTCTGGGCGAGGTCCGCGGGCGTTACCGCCTGCCAGTCATCGCCATCGACTACGTGCCGGCCGGCCAGCGCGAGCTGGCGCGCGAGACCGCCCGCCGCATCCCCGAGCTGGGTTTTGTCCCCTGGGTCGCCACCCCCGAGCTCGACACCCTGGGTGTGAGCAGCCTCGAAGTCATGCCGCGGCGGGTGCTGGTGATCCACAGCCCAGTCGCCAACGAGTACATCCAGCGCGAGATCCCGCCGGTGCTGTTCGGCTCCATGCCGCTGCAGCATCTGGGTTATGTGCCCGACTTTGTGGACGTCCGCCAGCTCCCCACCTTCCCCCTGAGCGGTCGTTACGCCGGCATCGTGGTCTGGCTGGAGCGCAGCCCCGAGACCGAGGAGCGCGAAAAGCTGCTGGCCTGGCTGGGACGGCAGGTGGCCGACGCCGTGCCCCTGGTCTTCGTCAACCAGCTCGACTTCCTGCTCGACAGCCCGTTGGCGCGCACCCTCAAACTGGACTGGGCAAGCGCCCCGCGCAGCGCCGCCCCGGTGACCATCGAACAGCAGCACGAGATGATGGGCTTCGAGATCCGCCCCCGCCCGGCGCTCGACGGCTTCTACCCCCTGGCCCCTGCCACCGGCACCCCGCTGCTGACGCTGCGCCGCGGCGAGCAGCGCCAGGTGGCCGCGGCCCTCACCCCCTGGGGCGGCTACGTGATGTTCCCCTATGCCTCGGTCACGCTGCCGGGCAACGAGATCGGCAACCGCTGGGTCATCAACCCCTTCGAGCTCTTCCGCCAGGGCCTGCAGCAGCCCCTCATGCCCGTGCCCGACGTCAGCACCGAAAGCGGCCGGCGCATGTTGCTGATCCACATGGACGGTGACGGCTGGGTCAGCCGCAGCGAGATGCCGGGCAACAAGATCGCCGGCGAAGTGCTGCTCGAACGTGTGGTCCAGACCTATCCGGTCCCGATGACCATCTCGGTCATCGAGGCCGAAACCTCGCCCCAGGGCCTCTTCCCTGGCCTGTCGGCCCTGGCGGAAAAAACGGCGCGTGAGGTGTTCAAGGCCCCACACGTGGCCCTGGCCACCCACAGCTATTCGCACCCCTTCAAGTGGGGCATGCTGGCGCGCGGCGAGGTCGGCACGGAGGCACGCAACCTGCGGCTGCCCAACTACGAATTCAGCCTCGAACGCGAGATCCAGGGTTCGGTGCGTTACATCGAGACCCGGCTGGCGCCGCCCGGCAAGAAGGTGCAGATGTTCCTCTGGACCGGCGACTGCATCCCCGGCGCCGACGCCGTGGGCATGACCTACCAGGCCGGCCTGTTCAACATGAACGGCGGCGACACCACGGCCACCCTGGCCCACCCCACCATGACCCAGGTCGAGGGCCTGGGCCTG
>CAUPRZ010000244.1:0-4441 GCA_963513855.1 uncultured Hylemonella sp. | reverse complement strand
GTGAACCCAGCACGCTCTCGGCCACGAGGTCATAACAGGCCAGCGAGAACGGGCCTTCATCGTGGTTGTAATAACGCTGGGCCAGGATGCAGCCCGGCACAGAGGCCAGGCCAGGCATGTGCTCGGTGTCATACCAGCGCTCCAGCTCTTCGCGCCAACCGCTTTCCGGATCGGTCTCGACCACGTAGTGGAAAACGGGCGCGGCCTCCCCGGACTGCCCCGGGGCCGTGTAGACCTGCTGCAGACGCGCGACGTGGATCTCGCGTGCCGAGGGGACACGCCGGGCCAGCGCATCGGCCAGCGGGGCCAGGGCTTCCACACCCAGTGAAACAGGGGCCGGCAAGCGCGCGTAGAGATAGGCGGCACCCATCGGTGTGCAGGCCAGGCGCTGCAGCTGCAGGCCGCTGTCGGCGCAGAGCTGGGCCGCGGCGGCGGGCAGACGGTCGGCAGACGCAGGGGCGAGTGTGAACTGCAGCAGCAGGCAATCGGTCGTTTGCTCCATCGTCAGTGCCCGATCTGCAAGGCCACGAGGAAACGCGAGACCATGTTGTAGGCCGCGACGGTGGCCACCAGGTCGATCTGGCCCTGAGCGTTGAAGTGCTCTTGCACCTCGGCGTAGAGCGCATCGGGCACATCGATGTCACGCGTCATGGCGTCACACAGGCGCAACGCCACGCGCTCGGCCGGTGTGAGCGGCAGGTCCGTGGCCAGCGGCACGGCACGCAGGCCGTCGATGACGGCCTGCGCCACACCCGCCTTCAAGGCATGCGGCACATGGGCGTCGAACTCGTAGGGCGCGCGGTTGAGCACGGCCACACGCAGGATGACGAGTTCACGCAGGCCGGCAGGCAGGCTGTTGCGGTTTCGCACGGCCGAGAGCATCTGCTCCCAGCCCTGGGCGATGGGCGGGCTGTTGAGCAGCACCTGGTAGAGCGGCGAGATGCGGCCACGTTCGGCCTGGATCTGCGCCTCCTGGGCGGCGAGTTCGGGACGGGTGCCGGGAATGACGGGCGTGATGCGCATGCAGAAATCTCAATCAGGTTTGATGTTCTTGGCCTTGACCACCCGCGCCCACTTGGCGCTGTCGTTCTTCAGCAGGGTGGCCAGCTCGGCCGGTGTGGAGGGCGAGACTTCGGCGCCTGAGGCCTGCAGCTTGGCCTTGACCGCTTCGTTGCCCAGGCTGCGGCGCACGGCCTGGTTCACGCGCTCGATCTCGGCGGCCGGTGTGCCCTTGGCGGCGAACAAAGCGTACCAGTTGTCCGAGTCCACGCCAGCCACACCCATCTCCTCGAAGGTCTTGACCTCGGGGAACAGCGGATGGCGTTTGGTGGCGGCCAGACCGATGGCCTTGAGCCGGCCGGACTTGATGTGCGAGACCAGACCCGGGATGTCGCCGAAGAAGCCGTTGACATGACCGGCGATCACATCGGTGATGGCCGGGGCCGCGCCCTTGTAGGGGATGTGCTGCAGATTGATCTTGGCCGCGTCGTTGAGCAGCTCCATGGCCAGATGCGGCACGCTGCCCGTGCCCGAGGAAGCCATGGTCAGCGGCTTGGACGGGTTCTGGCGACTGGCGGCGACGAAGTCGGCGCCGGTGTTGTAGGGCGCGTTGGCACCGACCACCAGAATCTCGACGTTGTTGACCACCAGGGACACGGGCGTGAGGTCACGCTGCGGGTCGTAGGACAGTTTTTCGTAGAGCGCGGGGTTAATAGCCACCGCCCCCACGCTGGTCAGCCACAGGGTCTGGGCATCCGGGACCGAGCGAGCCACAAACTCGGCCGCAATGGCGCCGTTGGCACCGGCCTTGTTTTCGATGATGACCTGGTGGCCCAGCTCCTTGCCCAACTGTTCGGCCATGCTGCGCGCCACGAAGTCCACCGGGCCACCGGGCGGGAAGGCCACGATGATGCGGGTGATCTTGGCCGGCTGGGCCTGCAAGGCGGGCGTGAACAACAGGGGCAGGCAGGCCAGGGCCAGCAGGCTGGCGCGGCGAACAGATGGATGCAGCTTCATGGAAAGTCTCCTCGTTTATAGCCATGTTTCAGTGGACAACGTGAAATCTCAGGCCGCTCCGGGGGATGCCGTGGAACTGGCTTTGCCAGGCCACAGGCATCGTCCCCCTCCAGGGGGAAGGCGCGTAGCGACTCAGGGGGTGTTTCATTTCCTTTAGTCGCAGCGCACGGACATGCCGCCATCGACCACGATCTCGGTGCCGGTGACAAAACGTGATTCGTCGCAGGCCAGGAAAAGCGCGGCGTTGGCCGTATCGCGGCCGTCGCCCATAAAGGGCAGCGGGATGCGCGACTGGCGTTGTTTCAGCAGCGCGTCCACGTCACCGCCGGCACGCTGCCCGGCCAGACGCACCTCGACCATAGGCGTGTGTAGCTGGCCGGGAACCACGGTGTTCACACGCAGGCCCTGCTTGGCGTACTGCACGGCCAGCACACGCGAGAACTGGATCACGGCGGCCTTGGTGGCCGCGTAGGCGATCTGCGCCGCACCGGTCCAGCGCAGGCCCGAGGTGGAGGAGATGTTGACGATGGCGCCACTTCCCTGGGCCAGCATGTGCGGGATGACGTGTTTGCAGCTCAGGAACACGCTCTTGAGGTTGTGGTCGATCTGCGCGTCCCAGACCTCCTCGTCCATCTCTACCGGGCCGCCCTTGGCCGAGCCACCCACGTTGTTGACCAGCACGTCGATGCGGCCGAACTCGCGCATGCAACGGGCCACAGCGTCTGCGATGGCGGCGCTTTGTGTGACGTCACAGCTGGCGCCGATAAAGCGCCCACCAGCGGCAACGACCAGACGCTCGGTATCGGCCATGCGTTCGAGGTCGCGGTCCAGACCAAAGATGCTGGCGCCCTCTTCAGCGAAACGCACGGCGATGGCCCGGCCATTGCCCCAGCCGGGGCCAACCGATCCGGCGCCGGTGACAAAAACGATCTTGCCGGCGAGGCGGCCTGGTGATGAGGTGGAGGTGGTGCTCATGGGTTCAGGGCTCAAAACGGTAGAAGGCCTGCGGATTGCGCACCAGCAATTGCTCGCGTAACGCGGCAGTGGGTGCGATGCGTACCAGGGCATCGATCAAAGCGCCGTCATCGGGAATGTGCGTGTGGTTGGGGTGTGGCCAGTCCGTGCCCCAGAAGCAGCGTTCGGGGTAGCTCTCCAACAGCAGGCGCGCCAGGGCCACACCCTGCGCGTAAGCGGGTGCGGCAACTGGGTTTGAGTTGATGCGGTCGATGCCGCTGAGCTTGACGTGGAAAAGCGGATTCGCCAGCAAGGCATGCAGTGCTGCAAAGTCAGCATGCTCCGCCCCCAGCGTGGCGTCCACCCGGCCCATGTGGTCGATCACCACGGGCACGGCGCTGCGCGCCAGCACGGGCCCCAGGCTGTGCACCAGGCTGCTTTCAAAGTGCACCTGCAGGTGCAGGCCTGCGGCCTTGAGCCGCGGGGTCAGGGCCACCACCTCCTCCACGCTGCTCGCGCCCGTGAGGTGTTTCATGAAGTTGAAACGCACGCCACGAAAACCGGCAGAGGCCAGGCGTTGCAACTCGCTGTCGGCCACGTTGGCGGGCACCAGGGCCACACCCAGGTAACGCCCCTCGCGGGCGCGGATGGCGTCTTCCACCACGCGGTTGTCATGGCCGTGCACGGCCGACTGCACGATGACGCAACGGCTGACGCCGAGCTGGCGGTGCAGGGCAAACAGCGTTTCCTTGGGTGCATCGACCGGCGTGAAGTTGCGGCCGGGTGCATAAGGAAATTGCGCCGCCGGGCCGAACACGTGCACATGGGCATCGCAGGCGCCGGGAGGCAGGGCCAGGGTGGGCCGCGAAGGCTGCGCAAGGTAAGTCTGGATGGGCGTCTGGAGATCGGGCATGTTGTCGATTGTGGTGCGGCCGGGTGGCTTTTTTGTCAACTAAATACCAATACCAGCTATCCGTAAAATGCATGCATGGATCTGACCCGCCTGCAGTATTTCGTGGCCGTCGCCGAGGCCGGCAGCCTGAGCCGGGCCGCCGCCGCCCTGCACATGTCGCAGCCCGCGCTGAGCCGGCAGGTGCTGCTGCTGGAAGAAGAACTGGGGCAGCGCCTCTTCGAGCGCACGGGCCGCGGCGTGCAGGCCACCGAATCCGGCACGGCTCTGCTGGCGCACGCCCGCGGCATCTTCGACCTGGCCGAACGCGCCCGCGCCGACATGCGCGAGCGTCAGGCCAGCCCGCGCGGCCGCCTGACCGTGGGCCTGCCGCCGCGCCTGGCCCCGGTGCTCACGGCCGACCTGATCGAACGCTTTCACGCCCGCTTTCCCGAAGTCACAGTGACCGTGGTGGAAGGCCTGAGCATCCGCCTGCGCGAATGGCTGGTGGCCGGTCGTGTGGACCTGGCCCTGCTCTTCGACCCGCCGCCCTCGCCCCAGCTTCAGCAGGAAACCCTGGTG
>CAUPRZ010000243.1:0-4452 GCA_963513855.1 uncultured Hylemonella sp. | reverse complement strand
CCCAGGTGATGAAAATCTTGGTGCCGAAAATCTTGTGGGTACCGTCGGGCAACGGCTCGGCGCGGGTGCGCACGGCGGCCAGGTCACTACCGGCTTGCGGCTCGGTCAGGTTCATGGTGCCGGTCCACGCGCCGCTCACCAGCTTTTCCAGGTAGGTGGCCTTGAGGTCGTCGCTGCCCGCTGTCAGCAGGGCTTCGATGGCGCCATCGCTCAGCAGCGGGCACAGGGCAAAACTCAGGTTGGCGCTGTTGACCATCTCGATGCAGGCCGCACCGATGGTCTTGGGCAGGCCCTGGCCGCCGAAGTCGGCCGGGTGCTGCAGACCCTGCCAGCCGCCCTCGCCGAACTGGCGGAAGGCATCCTTGAAACCCGGTGTGGTCGTGACCTTGCCGTCTTTCCAGCTCGAAGGGTTCTTGTCCCCGTCAACATTGAGCGGCGCCACGACCTGCTCGTTGAACTTGGCCGCCTCTTCCAGCACGGCCTGGGCCGTGTCATAACCTGCGTCCTCAAAACCCGGCAGCTTGGCGATCTCGTCGATCTGCGCCAGGTGCTTGATGTTGAACAGCATGTCCTTGAGGGGGGCGGTGTAGCTCATGGAAGTCTCCGGGGACGAATCAGGTACAAAAAAAGGGCGTCACCACGTGACGCCCTTGGCACAAAAGATCAGAGGGCCTTGACCAGCTCGGGCACGGCCGTGAACAGATCGGCTTCCAGGCCGTAGTCGGCCACGGAGAAGATCGGGGCCTCGGGGTCCTTGTTGATGGCCACGATGACCTTGCTGTCCTTCATGACGGCCAGATGCTGGATGGCACCGCGGATGCCGGCAGCGTTGTAGAGCTGCGGCGCGACGATCTTGCCGGTCTGGCCGACCTGCAGGTAGTTGTGCGCGTAGCCTGCATCCACGGCAGCGCGGCTGGCGCCGATGGCGGCACCCAGCTTGTCGGCCAGCGGGGTCATGACCTCGTTGAACTTCTCGCTCGAACCCAGGGCACGGCCACCGGAGACGATGATCTTGGCGGCGGTCAGTTCGGGGCGGTCGTTCTTGGCGATCTCGGAACCGACAAAGCTGCTCTTGCCGCTGTCGGCCCCGGCCGCGGCGGGTTCCAAGGCAGCAGAACCCCCGGTGGCAGCCGCCGGGTCAAAACCCGTGGTGCGCACGGTGATGACCTTCTTGGCGTCCAGGCTCTGCACGGTGGCAATCGCGTTGCCGGCGTAGATGGGACGCTCGAAGGTATCGGCGCTCACAACCTTGGTGATGTCGGAGACCTGGCCCACGTCCAGCTTGGCGGCCACACGCGGGGCCACGTTCTTGCCCGCGGCCGTGGCCGGGAACAGGATGTGGCTGTAGTTGCCAGCGATGACCAGCACCTGGGCGGCCACGTTCTCGGCCAAGCCGTGACCCAGCTGGGCACCGTCGGCGTGGATGACCTTGCTCACACCGGCGATCTGTGCGGCGGCGGCAGCAGCAGCAGCAGCGTTGTGGCCGGCCACCAGCACGTGGACGTCACCACCACAGGCCAGTGCCGCGGTCACGGTGTTGAGGGTGGCGCCCTTGATGGACGCGTTGTCGTGTTCGGCAATAACAAGTGCGGTCATTTAAATCACCTTCGCTTCGTTCTTCAGCTTGGCCACCAGGGTGGCGACGTCGGGCACCTTGATACCGGCGCTGCGCTTCGGGGGTTCCGAGACCTTGAGGGTCTTGATGCGCGGGGCGACGTTCACGCCCAGGTCCTCGGGCTTGAGGATATCGAGCTGCTTCTTCTTGGCCTTCATGATGTTGGGCAGCGTGACGTAACGCGGCTCGTTCAGGCGCAGGTCGGTGGTGACCACGGCCGGCAGGCTGACACTGAGCGTCTCCAGGCCGCCGTCGACTTCGCGCGTGACCTTGGCTTTGCCATCAACGATCTCGACCTTGGAGGCAAACGTGGCTTGCGGCAGATCGGCCAGCGCGGCCAGCATCTGGCCGGTCTGGTTGCAATCGTCGTCGATGGCCTGCTTGCCCAGGATGATCAGGCCCGGCTGTTCCTTGTCCACCAGGGCCTTGAGCAGCTTGGCCACGGCCAGAGGCTGCAGCTCTTCGCTGGTCTCGACCAGGATGGCACGGTCGGCACCGATGGCCATGGCTGTGCGCAGGGTCTCCTGGCACTGGGTGACACCACAGGACACGGCGATGACCTCGGTCACCACGCCCTTTTCCTTCAGGCGCACGGCCTCTTCGACGGCAATCTCGTCAAAGGGGTTCATGCTCATCTTGACGTTGGCAATGTCGACGCCGGTGTTGTCCGACTTGACACGAACCTTGACGTTGTAGTCGACCACGCGTTTGACGGGGACGAGGACTTTCATGGGAGCCACTCCTGCTGGTTACTGATTCGATGGTGCGCTGGACGCGCACGGCTAGCGGACGATTCTAGGCGCAGCACTCCGCCGGGGCGGCACCTGCGCGACACAAAAACGAACGGTCGTGCTTTTTTCGAATTATATGCCGAGAAATCCGTGGCTCTCAGGATTTCATGTGAACCACACGCTGCGGGTACGGAATCTCGACGCCGGCCTCGCGCAGGCCGCGCAGGATGGCGAGATTGAGTTCGGAGCGCAGGCCCTGCTGGCCGTTTTCCGGATCGCGGATCCAGACCGAGAGGGAAAACTCCAGACCATCCGGCCCGAAATTGACCAGGTAGGCGGCCGGCGCCGGATCGCTCAGCACACGCGGGTTGACCGCAGCCGCCCCCAGCAGGATCTGCTGCACCTGGTCCACATCACTGTCATAGGCCACCGAGACATTGACGGCGATCGACACCTTGGGGTCGGCCGCCGTGAGGTTCTCGACCCGCTGGGTGATGATGAGTTCATTGGGCACCACGGATTCGCGGCCGTTGAGGGCACGGATCAGGGTGTAGCGTGTCTTGATGTCGGTCACCACGCCCTCGAAGTTGTCCACGCGCACGAGGTCCCCGATGCGCATCGAGCGTTCGATCAGGATGACAAAACCGCTGACGTAGTTGGCCGCCAGCTTCTGCAGGCCAAAACCCAGGCCCACCCCCAGTGCACCGCCCATCACGGACAGGGCCGTCAGGTCCACGCCCACGGCCGAGAGGGCAAACAGCAGGCCCACGAGCAGCAGGGCAGCCCGGATGGCGTTGGCCGCCACCTTGCGCATGGACAGATCGCCCACCGCTTCGCGCAGGATGCGTTTTTCGATGGTGGCCGAGATCCAGAGCACCACCACCAGCATCACGCCCGAAGACAACACACCTTCGAGCACCGTACGCAGGCTGAGACGCGACTTGCCGAGGGCAAAAGAAATGGAGTCCAGCTCGGCCATCACGGCCGGCAGCAGGCCGGTGATCCACAGAATGGCCGCGCCCCAGGCCAGCCAGGAAATGAAACTCTCGATCAGCTTGATGGTCGACGACTCGGGGAAGGAAGCCCCCAGCACCCGCACGAACAAGCGGATCGCGGCCAGCGACATGAAGATGGGCAGCGCCACCTTGAGCACGACCACGGGCTGGTAATGCCCCACGCCATAACGCGCGGCATAGATGAGCACCAGGGCCAGCACGGGAAACATCAGGCCGTCAAAGATGTGGCGGCCGAACCAGACCGAATCGGCCGGTGCATCGCGCCGCAACAGCCGCGCCACACCCCAGGCCAGCACCAGACAGCCCAGCAGCACCAGGCCTTCCACCCAGACCCGGGCACCGCCCAGATCATGCAAGAGATTTTGGAGTTCGGTCATGGGAGCAGATTCTCACCGAATTGCAGGCGGGAACCTGGAGGCTCATGGGCTAATCTACCCACCTGCATCCGGAGACCTCCATGACCGACCGCTCCCCCCTGCCCCGCCGCCGCCTGCTCGGTGCCGTGGCCGCTGCCGCCACGGCTGGCACGGCTTTGTCCACGCACGCGGCCAACGATGGCCCACCGCACAAGATCGTCTACCAGCTCAACCACCCCGAACCTGAATACCAGGAAGCCATCCTGAACTCCGTCGGTGCCATGCTCAAAAAATACGTGGACGACGTGGCCATCGCCGTCGTGGTCTGGGGGCCGGGCATCCACCTGCTGGCGAAAAAACCCTTACGCCCGGTCGCGCCGCTGCTGCAGCAGCGCGTGAAAAGCATGAGCGAGTCCTACGGCGTGGAGTTCGTGGCCTGCGGCAACACCATGCACAGCTTGAACTGGACCAAGGCCGACATGCTGGATGTGGCCCGCATTGAGGAAGTAGGCGCGGCAGTCCTGATGGAATACCAGGAAAAGAAGTACGCCTACATCGCGTGGTAGTCAGACACCCGCCAGCGCCCGCAGATGGGCCTCCACACTGCGCCCCAGGGCGCTGAGGTTGTAGCCCCCTTCCAGGCAGGAGACGATGCGGTCCTTGCTGTAGCGACGCGCCACGTCCATGATGCGCTCGGTCATCCAGGCGTAGTCCTCTTCCACCAGTCCCAGCTG
>CAUPRZ010000242.1:0-4462 GCA_963513855.1 uncultured Hylemonella sp. | reverse complement strand
GGGCACGGCCTTCATCGCGGCCCCGCTGATTGCCTGGGCCACACGGGGGCGGTATTACATCGCGCGGCAGAGCGAGCTGGCTCCCGAGACCCAGGCCAACGCAGGGCCCTACGCACGCTACGGCGTGCGCCGCTGTGTGATCTGCGAGGGCGACTACGAAGGCCCGGACATGGCCCATTGCCCGGCCTACCAGGGGCCCATCTGTTCGCTCTGTTGCACGCTGGACGCGCGTTGCGGCGATATGTGCAAACCCCAGGCCAGTCTCTCGGCGCAGTGGATAGCCATGCTGCAGCGCCTGCTGCCCAAAAGTCTGTGGCCCTATCTGGACTCGGGCCTGGCGCACTTCCTCTTGCTCATGCTGGTCACCGTGCCGCTGCTGGCGGGGGTCTTCGGCCTCTTCTACCAGCAGGAGCTGCAGGCCTTGCTGCACATCTATGCCGACAGCGAATTGCCAGCTTTCATGCAGGCGGCGCTGCGCGGTGGTTTTCTCAAGACCTATATGGCTCTGCTGCTCATCGCGGGCATGGCGGCCTGGTGGGTGGTGCTGGCGCACAAGAGCCGGCAGGTGGCGCAGGAAGAATCCAACCGCCAGACGGCCCTGCTGATGCGAGAAATCGAGCTGCACCAGCAGACCGACGCTGCCCTGCAGGAGGCGCGCCGTGTGGCCGAGCAGGCCCAGCACCAGGCCGAGCAGGCCAACCAGGCCAAGAGCCGTTACATCAGCGCCATCAGCCACGAACTGCGCACGCCGCTCAACAGCATCCTGGGTTATGCGCAGCTCATGGGCGAAGACCCTCAGGTTCCCAACCACCGCAAACACGCGGTGCAGGTCATCCGCCGTGGTGGTGAACACCTGCTCACCCTGATCGAAGGCACGCTGGACCTCGCGCGCATCGAATCCGGCAAGCTGACGCTCGACGTGAAACCCATGGCCTTTGCCGACGTGGTGCACGAGCTGGCCGCCATGTTCGAGTTGCAGGCCGCGGCCAAGGGCCTGGCCTTCCGCTTTGCGCCGCTCAACGTGCTGCCCGAGCGCGTGCGTGCCGACGAAAAACGTGTGCGCCAGATACTCATCAACCTGCTGGGCAATGCCATCAAGTTCCCGGCCCAGGGTGAGGTGACCTTCCAGCTGCGTTACGCGCGCGAGATGGCCCACATCGACATCCGCGACACCGGCCCCGGCATGACGCTGCAGGACGTGGACAGTCTTTTCGAGCCCTTCACCCGCACCGCCTCGGCCCAGGGCACACCGGGCGCCGGCCTGGGCCTGACGATTGCCAAGATGCTCACCGACCTCATGGGTGGTGAGCTCACGGTGCAGAGCACACCGGGCCTGGGCTCGGTCTTCCACGTCAAGCTTTTCCTGCCCGAGGTGCACGCACCCCTGCTGCCACAACGCGCGGCCGTGCCCCGCCCGCCGCGGCGTGGTTACACGGGGGCGCGCCGCCACGTGCTGGTGGTGGACAACGAGGAACCCGACCGCGAGATGCTGGCCCAGCTGCTCGTGCCCCTGGGTTTTGTGCTGCGCACCGCCGCCAGCGGCCACGATGCGCTGGACCTGCTGGCCGCCGGCTACCGGCCCGACGCCGTTTTCATGGACCTGGCCATGCCCGGCATCGACGGCTGGGAGACCATCCGTCGCCTGCGCCGTTTGAACGGCCTGGGCAAGCTGTGCGTGGCCGTGGTTTCGGCCAACGCCTTTGACAAGGGCCTGGAGAACGACGTGGGCATCACCCCGGCGGACTTCATCACCAAACCCATACGCCACAGCGAGCTGCTCGACTGGCTGGAACAGCGCTTGCAGCTGCAATGGACCGAACGTGTGCTGCCGCCCGAAGCGCCGCCTGCACCGCCCGTGCCCCTGCTGCCCCCGCGTGCCGCGCGCCTGGCCGAGTTGCGCGAACACACCAGCCTGGGTTATTACCGCGGCATCGTGCGTCTGCTCGACGAGATCGAGGCCGAAAGCCCCGCGCACCACAGCTGGGTGGAGCAGGTGCGCGGCCTGGCGCGGGCCTACCGTTTCGACGCCATACTTGCCTTGCTGGACACCAGCCCGGAAAAGACATGAACGACCCCCTGGACCAGGCCCTCAACCGCGCGCACAGCGACGTGGTGCTGATCGTCGACGACGTGCCCGACAACCTCTCCCTGCTGCACGACGCGCTGGACGAATCGGGCTGCACCGTGCTGGTGGCGCTGGATGGTGCCTCGGCCCTGCAGCGCGCCGCCCAGGCCCGGCCTGACATCGTGCTGCTCGACGCCATGATGCCCGGCATGGACGGCTTCGAAGTCGCGCGCCGCCTCAAGGCTGACGCCGCCACCGCCCACATCCCCATCATCTTCATGACGGGCCTGACCGAGACCGAGCACCTGGTGGCCGCACTGGAGGCCGGTGGTACCGACTATGTGACCAAACCCATCCGGCCGAAGGAAGTGCTGGCCCGCATGCAGGTGCACCTGCAAGGCGCACGCGAACGCCGCCAGGCGCGCAGCGCGCTCGATGCCTTTGGTTACGCCAGCATCACCGTGCGCGCCAGTGATGGCCGCCTCATGTGGCAGACCCCGCTGGCGCGGGAGCTGCTGCAGCGTTACTGCGGCGTCAGCGCCGCAGGCACGGCCCACACCCATGTGCCCGAGTCCGTGCTGGCCTGGCTGCACCGCAGCGTCGAACACCTGGAAGCCGTGCGCGGCCGCGGCGAAGCCCTGGCCGAACCGCCGCGCCTGCATGTGGAACTGGGCCCCAAACGCCTGACCTTCCGCCTGCACCAACGCAACGAAGACAACGTCGCGCCCGAGCCCGGCGGCGACTGGCTGCTCATCATGCAGGAGGTGTCGGACGAGTCCGTCATCGAAGCCATCTCCCTGAGCTTCCGCCTCACGGCCAAGGAGGCCGAGGTGCTGTACTGGGTCATCAAGGGCAAGATCAACCGCGACATCGGCGACATCCTGGGCAGCAGCCCCATGACGGTCAAGAAACACCTGGAGCGCGTATACGCCACGCTGGGCGTGGAGACGCGCACGGCGGCGGCGGCGCTGGCCCTGGGGCGCATACGGCAATTGCACCCGCAGTTTGAGAGCTGAGGACTGTGGTGGGGTGACCCTTTGGCGGAATGGGTTGTACATCCGATCTGCCTAAAATGAGTCGATATTTCATAGTCGGCGACATTTCCTCATAGCACCCGAGAAACGACGCTCTCAATGGCATTGATGTGGCCGATAAATTTGAAGCGATTCAGATTCGAATCTATTAAAAAAGGAGGTGAGTGATGCGTTTCTTTTGGTTGTCTATAAGCACAAGTATTGCAATTGCACTGTCTGGCTGTGGTGTGTTGTCTAGCCGAGGTCCTTCACCGTTTAGTGTCTCAGATCAAAAAAATTACTATGAACCCAAAGGAGATCGGATCTATTCCTTGTTTGATCACGATGGAAGTTCTGTCACTCCAAAAACACAAGCCAGCATTGGCGATAGTCTTTTTGTAGTATCCCGTTTTAATGTGAAAGATAGTGGATCACCGGCTGTTAAAAATCTATGGGGTGATCCATACCCTAGCTTAAGTAAAGGAAGCTGGTATTCATCTCACACATTTTCTGAAGAGGGCAAGATATACCGGGTATATACACATAGCGATTTTCATGAAGGGACGATAGGAGTTATTCTTGACGAAGCTATGAGAATTCCATTCGAAGAAGCCTTTGTCAGAGTGACTGGTTCTTCACCCGGTAAACGCTGGAAGGCAATCAGTCCGGCAGATGTGGGAAAGCCCTTCTTTCTTGGCATCAAGATTTTTGAGAAATGGGGCCTGCGGTACTCAGGTAAGGACGGAAATCTTTATGTCTTCGATATATTTGATCGGCCGAATGCAAATGTCAGCACAGTTATTCAAACAATAAAAATCACTGAACGAAATTTCCTTAGTGGTTTTGTTGTGCGTGGGGTAAAAATCACTGGCGCTGCGCCAGATGTTGGTGGAGTAATTAACTTTACGTATAGCGAAACGTTTAAAGAAAATCTGGATTCCGACAGAAATCTTTTTGATAAGAGGGATTCCGGAACGTATTTGTAATGTGACCAGACCGATGGCCTGAGTGTGGTCGCTCGGGGCGCAGCGTCTTGAGTCCAAGGAACAATGGTTGGCATGGCCCGATGAAAACCCAGTACTACACCGCCACCAGCCTCGACGGCTACATCGCCACCGAAGACAACTCCCTGGAGTGGCTGTTCCCTCTAGGCAATGTGAACGACACCAGCTACCCGACCTTCATCACCGAAGTCGGCGCCCTGGCCATGGGTTCGTCCACCTATGAGTGGATGCTGCGCCACGCGCAGACCGTGACGGCCGAGACCGGTTCACCCTGGCCCTATGCGCAGCCCACCTGGATCTTCTCCAGCCGCAAGCTGCCGGCCATCCCCGGCGCCAACCTGCATTTCGTTCAGGGTGATGTGCGACCCGTGCACGCCGCC
>CAUPRZ010000241.1:0-4468 GCA_963513855.1 uncultured Hylemonella sp. | reverse complement strand
CTGATCGGTTCGCGCGTGTTCTCCATGGTCTTCCAGGGCGTGGATGGCGCCTTGTGGGTCGAGCACATGCTCTCCGGCCTGCCGGGCGGCCAGATCGGTTTCCTGATCGCGGTGAACGTCTTCGTGTTCTTCCTGGCCTTCTTCCTGGACTTCTTCGAGATCGCCTTCATCATCGTCCCCATGCTGGGCCCGGTGGCCGAGATGATGGGCATCGACCTGATCTGGTTCGGCGTGCTGCTGTGCGTGAACATGCAGACCAGCTTCATGCACCCGCCCTTCGGTTTCGCGCTGTTCTATCTGCGAGGCATCGCGGACACGCTGTTCAAGGAAAAACGCATCCCCAAACCCGTGCTATCCAAGGACATCTACCTGGGCTCCATCCCCTGGGTGATCATGCAGTTGCTGCTGGTGGCCATCGTCATCTTCGTGCCCCAGACCGTGACAGCCTTCCTGGACAAGCCCGAGGTGGTCGACCTGGACAAGGTCAATCTGGAGCTGATCATCGAGCCCGGAGAGGATGGACAAGCCGCGCCCACCGCGGAAGAAGCCGCCGATGCCAGTGCCGACGAGGACCAGAAGCGCCTGGAGGACATGCTCAAGGACGAGAAGAAATAAGGGAACGGCCGGTGTATCCGGGCTTGCGCCATGAATGAAGACTTGCTGCAAAGCCTGGGGCCACCACCCTTCCGCTTCCAGGCCACACACCCCGGGCAGTCCGTCCCGGCCTTCACCCGCCCCTTCAAGGTGCTGGCCACCGTGATCGTCACCGCAGGTTCGGCCTGGCTGGCCTCGCTCTGGCAGGCCGGCGCCCTGGGCACGGGCAGCAGCACAGGACTGGTCTGGCTGCTCTCGGCCCTGGCCCTGATGCTCTACACCTGGTGGCACATCATGAGCAGCCGCACCCGACTCGACGAGGTCACGCTGCACCAGAGCTGGGTTTGGGACAAAAAACTGGAATTGCGCGAGCTGGCCTATGGCAAGTTGATCCGTGTGCGGGGTCTGGACTGGCTGATCGCACCGCGCCTGTATGCGCGCACCCTGCTCGGCAAGTTCTCCGTCTTCTACGCGGCCGACCCCGTGGTACTGGCCGATTTCGAGCGCCTGGTTCGCGAACTGGCCGAATTCCGGCGCATGGACCGCTGAGACAGCCCCGCCTCAAACCTGGGCCAGCTGCTGCTGCAGCGCATCCATGCGCATAGGCCGCGCGAAGTGCCAGCCCTGGGCCAGCTGGACACCACGCTCGCGCAGATAGGCGGCCTGCGCCTCGGTCTCCACGCCCTCGGCCACCATCAGCAGCTTGAGCGACTGCGCCATGGCGATGATGTGGCTGACCACGTGCGAGGTCACGGCGTCGGTGCCGATGGTGTCAACAAAGGACTTGTCGATCTTGAGGCCGTCAACCTGCAACTGGGTCAGGTAGGACAGGCTGGAGTAGCCAGTGCCGAAGTCGTCGATCACCACCTGGTGACCGAGGCCGCGAATGCGCTGGATGTGCTCGCGTGTTCCGCTCGCATCGATGAAGGTGCGCTCGGTGGCCTCGATGTGCACACAGGCCGGATGGATGCCGGCCTGCTGCAGCACCGCCTCCAGCTGCTCGATCAGGGCCGGGTTGTGCAGGTCGGTGGAGGCGAAGTTGACCGAGATGAAGAAGTCCGGCCGCGCACGCAGCAGCTCCCCCGCCTCCTGGGCCACCCTTTCCAGCACGTAGGAGGTGATACGGCCGATCAGCTGGCTGCGTTCGGCCAAGGGAATGAAAACGGCCGGACTGACGTGCTCACCATCGGGCCGGCGCCAGCGCAGCAGGGCCTCGGCGCCCACCCACTGCCCGCTGGCCAGGTTCACCAGGGGCTGGTAGAGCAGGTAGAGCTCGCCCCGGCGCAGCGCGCTGCGCAGCTGCGCGGGCAGGCCCATCTGCTGGCGGGCCACCAGATAGACACTGAAGCCCAGCAGCAGGCCTGCAATGGCCCCCAGCGGCACCAGCACCCGGGCCTGATCCTGCCAGGCCCGTTCGAGCCGGGTGCCGGGAATAGCCGCGTAGGTGAAATAGGCGTACTTGCTGGAACGTTCGAAAGCGACGATGTATTCACCGTCATAGAAGCTGACCTGAGTGTGTGAGCCCAGACGCAGCGTCCACTCGGGCTTCCAGACCCCCACCTTGCTGATGGGCTGCATATTGGCGATACCAATCAGGCCGATGCCGACGTCACTGTCCTGCTCGAAGATGTCGAAGGCGTTGTCGGTATGCACGACCGCGGTGTAGCCACTCTTGACCGAGGTGCTGATGCGAAACAGGCTGACTTCGTCGTAAGGCAGCTTGCGGTCCGAGCGCACCGCCAGCCCGCCTCCGCTCACATACTCGACCGGTCCGACCTCCAGCCCCGCGCCGTGAAAACCCAGCGAGGAGCACAGCAGGCGGTTGTCTTCCACATACCCCACGGCCTGCAGGCGGCTGGCGCGCATGGAGGCGCGGGCCATGGCGGCCATGGCCTGGGAGGAACAGGGGGCCTTGAGATCGGCCGCCTCCATCTCGCGCACGGCCTGGTAGACCTGGTCCGTGATCTGCTGGTTGCGCCGCAGGGCCTGGGACGCGAGGATGGCCGCCTGGTGTTCCTGCTCACGCAGGGACTGGCGGTCGGTGTAGCCCAGCGCCAGGGTGATGGGCGTGGCGATGGCCACCACACCGACCAGGTAGGCGACAACGAGGATGGGGTTGAATTTCAAGAAAGCTGCGCCGGGCAGGCCTAGACGGTTTCATCGTGCCAGCCCCTGCGGTTTTGTCAATGCGCCTGCACGCGACAGAATGTGACAACGTGACCTTTTGCCAACGCGGGCATGCACCCGTGTGCCCACAAAAAAACCGCGCCAAAGCGCGGTTTTTCTGCAGTCCAGGACCGGCTTACATCTTCTGAGCTTGCATGAAGCTGTCGAAGCGGGCTTCGGTGAAGCGGAACCACTGGTTCTGGTCGCGACGGAAGTTCGCGTAATCAGCGTAGACCTTCTTCCAGTTTTCGTTCTTCTTGGACAGCTCTTCGTAGAAGGCCATGGCAGCCTCGTAGGCGGCCTTCATCACGTCGTTCGGGAAAGGACGCAGCTTGGTGCCGGCGCCCACCAGCTGCTTGAGCGCCACCGGGTTGCGGGCGTCGTACATGGCCTGCATGGTCACGTGAGCGTGGCTGGCTGCGGCCTGCACGATGGCCTTGTTCTCGGGCGACAGAGCTTCGAAGGCCTTGTTGTTGATGTAGAAGTCCAGCTGCGGACCACCTTCCCACCAGCCGGGGTAGTAGTAGAAGGGCGCGACCTTGTTGAAGCCCAGCTTCTGGTCGTCATACGGACCCACCCACTCGGCAGAGTCGATGGTTCCTTTTTCCAGCGCGGAGTAGATCTCACCACCGGGGATGTTCTGCGGCACGCCACCGATCTTCTCGAGGATCTTGCCGCCGAAGCCGCCGATACGCATCTTCAGGCCCTTGATGTCCTTGAGCGACTTGATTTCCTTGCGATACCAGCCACCCATCTGGGCACCCGTGTTGCCGCCGGGGAAGTGCACGATGTTGTACTTGGCGTAGAACTCGCGCATGAGCTTGAGGCCGTTGCCCTCGTACTGCCAGGCGGTCATCTGACGGCTGTTCAGGCCGAAGGGGATGGCGCAACCCAGGGCGAAGGTCTCATCCTTGCCGAAGAAGTAGTAAGGGGCCGTATGGGCCATCTCGACCGAGCCCTGCTGCACACCGTCCACCACGCCGAAGGCCGGCATGATTTCACCGGCCGCATGGACCGAGATTTCGAACTTGCCACCGGACATGGCATTGACCGACTTGGCGAAGACATCGGCCGCGCCGAAGATGGTGTCCAGGGCCTTGGGAAAGCTGGAGGCGAGGCGCCAGCGAATGGCGGCCTGGGCATGCACCGCGGGCGCGACACCAGCGGCCAACACACCGGCAATGCCGGCGTTTTTGATGAGGGAACGACGATCCATGTATGTCTCCTGATAGGGGTGGGATGAGCCGATTCTAGGAACGCCTCTTCGCACATCGCATAGGGAGTTACCCCCGTACGCACTTCTACGCAAAAAGAAAACGGGCCTGTTGGCCCGTTCCTTGTTCGCAATGTCGCTTGACTTACAGTTTGGCGCTCGTCATGAATTCGTTGAAGCGATGCTCCGAGAAACGGCCCCAGAGAATCTGCTCGCGCTGGAAGGCACGCATGTCCTGGTGGATCTTCTTGAACTCGGCCGACTTGGCCTCGTGCTCGGCGAACACTTCCATGGCGGCCTTGTAGCCGGCGGCCATGACATCCTTGCTGAACGGCTTGAGCTGGGTCTTGGCCGCGACCAGACGCTTGAGGGCGCCCGGGTTCCTGGCGTCGTACTTGGCGGTCATGTCACGTGCGGCCACGGCGGTGGCGGCGTCGACGATGGCCTGGTTCTCGGCCGACAGGGCGGCGTAGGCCTTCTTGTTGATGTAGAACT
>CAUPRZ010000240.1:0-4480 GCA_963513855.1 uncultured Hylemonella sp. | reverse complement strand
CAGGGCACGCCCTCGGCCTTCGGCATCTACCTGCCGGGCAACTGGTCCGTGCCCTTTGGCATCGTGCTCGTGCTGGACCGGCTCTCGGCCCTGATGCTGGTGCTTACGGGCTGCATCGCCCTGGCCGCGCTGCTCTATGCGCTGGCACGCTGGCACCAGGCCGGTGTGTATTTCCACGCGCTGTTCCAGCTCCAGCTCATGGGCCTGTACGGCGCCTTTCTCACGGCCGACCTGTTCAACCTCTTTGTCTTCTTCGAGGTGCTGCTCGCCGCCAGCTACGGCCTGCTGCTGCATGGCGGCGGTGCGACGCGTGTGCGCACCGGCCTGCACTACATCGCGGTCAACCTGGTGGCCTCGCTGCTGTTCCTGATCGGCGTGGCCGTGCTCTACGGCGTCACGGGCACGCTCAATATGGCCGACATCGCGGCCAAGCTGCCCCTGGTGCCCACGGCCGACCGCGGCCTGCTGCATGCGGGCGCGGCCATCCTGGCCATCGCCTTCCTCGCCAAGGCCGCGCTGTGGCCGCTGAATTTCTGGTTGCCCGGCACCTATGGCGCAGCCAGCGCACCGGTGACGGCGCTGTTTGCCATCCTGACCAAGGTGGGCGTCTACGCTGTGCTGCGCCTGTGGACCCTGTGTTTCCCGGCCGACGCCGGCAGCTCGGCGCTGTTTGGCAGCGGCGCCCTGATCTGGGGCGGAGTGCTCACGCTGGCCTTTGGCGCCGTGGGCATGTTGGCCTCGCAGCAACTGGCGCGTTTTGCGTCCTACAGCGTGATCGCCTCCTCGGGCACGCTGATCGCGGCTTTCGGTTTTGGTGCGCCGGCGCTGGTGGGCGCGGCCCTGTTCTACCTGGCCAGTTCCACCCTGGCCGCCTGCGCGCTGTTCCTGCTGGTGGAGCTGCTGGAACGTTCACGCCAGGTCGAGCTGGGTCCGGATGCACTGGACGACGGGCGGGACGTGCTGCCAACCTTCACCGAGGCCGAGCCGCCGCCGGGCATCAACCTCGATGACGAAGAAGAGGTGCTGATCGGTCGTGCCATCCCGGCAGCCCTGGCCTTTCTGGGGGCGACCTTTGCGGTCTGCGGCCTGGTGATCAGCGGCCTGCCGCCGTTTTCGGGTTTTGTGGCCAAACTTGCCATGCTCTCCGCCCTGATCGACCTGCAGCGCCCGGCTGCCTGGACGCTGTTTGCGCTGCTGCTGCTCTCGGGTCTGATGGCGGCCACGGCCCTGCTGCGCATCGGCATGCGCCATTTCTGGACCAGCCAGCCCCGGCCTGCGCCGCGCCTGCGTTTGGTCGAGACCCTACCCATCGGCCTGCTGCTTGCCGTGGGGCTGGTGCTGGTGTTGCGCGGGGAAATGGCGCTGGACTATATGCAGCAGACGGCCATCACCCTGCACACGCCGGCCGCCTACATCGACGCCGTGTTTTCGGTGCGGCCCCTGCCTGGACCCGGAGGACCACCATGAAACGCTGGTTCCCCTCGCCCCTGCTGTCGGCCGGCTTGTTCGTCCTGTGGCTCATGCTGAGCCGCAGCCTGGGCGCAGGCAGTCTCCTGCTGGGCTTGCTGCTGGCCTTCGTGCTGCCCCTGCTGGCCCGGCCCCTGCGCCCTGCGGGTCCGCCGGTGCGCAAGCCCCTGCTGCTGGCCCGCCTGATCCTGCGGGTGGGCGGCGATGTGCTGCTCTCGGGTCTGGACGTGGCGCGGGGTGTGCTGCGCGCAGGCCGCACGCCGCCGCGCGGGCGGTTTGTCGTCGTGCCGCTGGATCTGCGCGACGAACACGCCCTGGCCGCCCTGGCCATGATCACCGCCGTGGTTCCCGGCACGATCTGGTGCGAACTTTCCACCGACCGCAGCCGTCTGCTGCTGCACGTCTTTGATGTGGCCGATGAGGCCGCTTTCATAGCCCATTACAAGACGTGTTACGAACAACCGCTCAAGGAGATACTAGGATGAGCTCTTTACTCAGCCTGGCCATCACCGTGACCCTGGGGCTCTACGCCCTGGCCATGGGCATCGGCCTCATGCGCTTGCTGCGCGGCCCCAGCGCCCAGGACCGTGTGCTGGCACTGGACTTTCTCTACGTCGTGGGCATGCTCATCATGCTCGTGCTCGCCATCCGTTACGACAGCAGCATGTACTTCGAAGGTGCCTTCCTCATGGTGCTGTTCGGTTTTGTCGGCTCGTTGGCCATGGCCAAGTTTCTGCTGCGCGGGGAGGTGATCGAATGAACGCGCCCTGGAGCGACATCCTTGTGGCGCTGCTGCTGCTGGTTAGCGGCGCGGTGGTGCTGGCCGCGGCTCTGGGCCTGTGGCGCCTGCCGGACTTTTTCGCACGCATGCATGCGCCCGCGCTGGCCTCCACGCTGGCGGCCTGGAGCGTGACGCTGGCCTCCATCCTCCATTTCTCGGCGCATACGGGCGAACTCTCGCTGCACGTCTGGCTGATCATCATCATTCTGTCCATCACCGCGCCGGTCACCTCCATCGTGCTGGCGCGCGCCGCCCTGTTCCGCCGCCGCAAGTCGGGCGACGCACTGCCGCCGCCGCTGGACCGCAGCGAGCCCTGAACCCCGCCGCGTCCGGGCCAGGCCGGCGGAAATGCCCCCAGAGCCGCAGCGTGCGCGGGGAATTGGGTTATCTTCAAAACTCCGCCACCCTTCCGCTCTCTGGACACCTCGCCCTATGCCGCATGACGTCAGCCTGATCGCCACCATCGCTGTGGGTTTCGGCCTGGCCATGGTCTTCGGCCTGATTGCCAGCAACCTGCGCATGCCGCCGCTGGTGGGGTATCTGCTGGCCGGCATCGTGATTGGCCCGGCCACGCCGGGTTTTGTGGCCGACGTGGGCCTGGCCGGTCAGCTGGCCGAGATCGGCGTCATGCTGCTGATGTTTGGTGTCGGTCTGCACTTCTCGCTCAAGGACCTGCTGGCCGTGCGCCGCATCGCCGTGCCCGGCGCCATCGTGCAGATTGCCGTGGCCACGGTGCTGGGCCTGGGTGTGGCCAAGTTCTGGGGCTGGAGTCTGGGCGGGGCCCTGGTCTTCGGTCTGTGCCTCTCGGTGGCCAGCACCGTGGTGCTGCTGCGTGCGCTCGAATCCAAGGGTCTGCTCAAATCCATCAACGGGCAGATCGCCGTGGGCTGGCTGGTGGTGGAAGACCTGGTCATGGTGCTGGTGCTGGTGCTGCTGCCCGCCCTGGCCGAGGTCTTGAACGCGGCCGAAGGCGGCGTGGCGTCCGTGGCGTCGGCCTCCGATATTTGGGAGGCCGTGGGCCTGACGCTGGCCAAGGTCACTGCCTTCATCCTGCTCATGCTGGTCGTGGGCCGGCGGGTGCTGCCCAAGGCCCTGTGGTGGGTGGCGCGCACCGGTTCGCAGGAACTGTTCACGCTCAGTGTGGTGGCCGTGGCCCTGGGCGTGGCCTTTGGTGCGGGCAAGCTCTTTGACGTGTCCTTTGCCCTGGGCGCCTTTTTCGCCGGCATGATGATGCGCGAATCCGAGTTCAGCCACCGCGCAGCCGACGAGTCTTTGCCGCTGCGTGATGCCTTTGCCGTGCTCTTTTTTGTCTCGGTCGGCATGCTCTTCGATCCGGCGGTGATCTGGCAGCAACCCATCAAGCTGCTGGCCGTGGTGGCCATCATCCTGGTCGGCAAGACCCTGGCCGCCGTGGCCCTGGTGCTCCTGTTCCGTTACCCGCTCAACACCGCGCTCACGGTGGGCGCCAGCCTGGCGCAGATCGGCGAGTTCTCCTTCATCCTGGCCGGCATGGGCGTGGCGCTGAACCTCATGCCGGTGGAAGGCCAGAGCCTGGTGCTGGCCGGTGCGCTGATCTCCATCGCCCTCAACGCGGCGCTGTTCGCGGCGGTGGAGCCGGCGCGGCGCTGGATCCTCACGCGTTCCGCGCTGGCGCGTCGCCTGGAGCAGCGCGACGACCCGTTGGCCGAACTGCCCATGAGCACCGACCCCAAGCTGCTGAGCCGGCAGGTGGTGCTGGTGGGTTACGGCCGTGTCGGCCGGCGCATCGCGCAGACCCTGCGCGAGCAGCACATCCCTTTTGTGGTGGCCGAGCAGAACCGCGAGATCGTCGATGCCCTGCGCAAGGAGGGCGTGCCCGCCGTCTATGGCGACGCGCAGACGGCCGAGGTGCTGATCCAGGCCCACATCACGCGCGCTACCCTGCTGGTGGTGGCGATCTCCCATGCGCTGGACGTGCGCAAGATGGTGGAGATCGCGCGCACCCTCAACCCCGAGATCAAGGTGGTGCTGCGCACCCACAATGAGGAAGAGGCCGAGCTGCTGCGCAAGGAAAGCCTGGGCGAGGTCTTTATCAGCGAGCACGAGCTCGCGCGCGGCATGTCCGAGCACATCGTGCGCCAGCTGGGCGCCCGGCACTGAAGGGCTTGCTGCGGGCCAGCGGATGGGGCTGACAGGGCCGGGGGCTGCCGTTAAGATGCGGCGACCCTCCCACTCTCCATCTGCAAGGAGCCT
>CAUPRZ010000239.1:0-4488 GCA_963513855.1 uncultured Hylemonella sp. | reverse complement strand
GGATACGCGCCCTCGCTTCTCCGACATTCGGCTGTCCCCCATGCATCCGCCCTTCGAGCCGGCCAACGATCTGGAGCGGGCCTTGGTGGCGGCTCTGCAAAACCAGTTGCCGGTGGCCGCCTTTCTACAGACACTGCTGACCGCCAAGGTCTACGTCCTGACCGACAAGGACATCAGACCCGGTGCGGTCTGGGATCACAGCGCGACACCCATGGTGCTCGCCAGTTCCGACAAGACGCCCTTCCTCGCCCTCTTCACAGCGCCTGAACGCTCCGGTGCCTGGGCCAAGCGCCAGACCACGTTTGGCTTCGGGGTCTCCACGGATTTCGTCAGCATGCTCAAGGGCATGGCGCCGGACTTGGGCATCGTCATCAACCCCGGCCTGCAGGCCGGCTTCGAGCTGCAACCGGCGACGGTGGCGCAGTTGAGGACGCAGGCCAAGTGAGGCACAAGCCCCGCTAATGAAAAGAGCCCGGCACGCCGGGCTCTTTTGCTTCAAATCAGGCGATTTATTCCGCCAGCATGTCCGAGCCATTACGCACGCGGTGCATGGTGGCAATCGGCACGGTCCATACCAGACCGTCGCCGATCTGGCCCGTGCTGCAGGCCTGGATGATGGTGTTGCGGATCTCCTCCACCATGTCCTCGTCGGCCACCACCGTGACCATGATCTTGGGCGAGTAGTCGGTCAGCTCCTCCTTCACCGTGCGTTTGCCGATGGCGGCCGGGGCGGTGAAGCCCTCGGCCTTCATCAGGGTGAGACCCGGGAAGTTGGGGATCTGGTGCAGGGCATCCCGCAGTTGCGAGAGGCGGCTGGGGCGCACGATGGCGCGGATTTCCATCATTTTTTTCATATCAATCTTCCTCAGGCTTCCTGTCAAGCTTCAATAGGGCTCTCGTCAAACCAGCGGTACAGCGCCGGTAGCACCACCAGGGTCAGCAATGTAGACGAAATCAGGCCGCCGATGACCACGATGGCCAGCGGTTTCTGCACTTCCGAACCCGGCCCGGAGGCAAAGAGGAAGGGCACCAGGCCCAGCAGGGCCACGGTGGCCGTCATCATCACGGGGCGGAAACGGGCGATACAGCCTTCGCGCACGGCCTCCACCACGGACATGCCGTCTTCCCGCAGGCGCCGGATATAGCTCACCAGCACCACACCGTTGAGCACGGCAATGCCCCACAGCGCGATGAAACCCACCGAGGCCGGCACGCTGAGGTATTCACGCGTGACGGCCAGGCCGATCAGGCCGCCGATGGAGGCGAAGGGCAGCACCAGGATGATGAGCGAGGCCAGCTTGAGCGAGTTGAACAGCAGGAAAAGCAGGAAGAAGATGGCCGCGATGGTGATGGGCACGATGATGGTCAGCGTGGCCATGGCGCGTTCCATGTTCTCAAACTGGCCACCGTAGACGAAGTAGTAGCCCTCGGGCACCTTCACCTCCTTGGCGATGCGCTGCTCCACCTCCTGCACAAAACCACCGAGGTCACGCCCTTCCACGTTGGCACCCACCACCACCCGGCGCTTGGCGCTTTCGCGGCTGATCTGGGCCGGGCCGTCGCGCAGCTCGATGGTGGCCACGGACTCCAGTGGCACCAGGGCGCCGTCGGGCGCACGCAGCAGCAGCTTGCGGATGGTTTCGATGGAGTTGCGCGATTCCTCAGGGAAACGCACAGCGATGCCGAAGCGGCGTTCACCCTCGTAGAGCTGGCTCACTTCCTTGCCGCCGACGGCGGTCTCGATCAGGTTGTGCACCTCGGCCACGTTGATGCCGTGGCGCGCGATGGCCTTGCGGTCGATGTCGATGGTCAGGGCCTGCTGGCCCGAAAGGCGTTCGATGCGGATGTCGCGTGAGCCGGGCACGGCGCGCAGCAGGCGCGCGATCTGCTCGGAGACACGCTTGAGCTCGCCCAGGTCGTCACCGAAGATCTTGATGGCCAGCTGCGAACGCACGCCGGTCACCATCTCGTCCACCCGCTCGGAGATAGGTTGCGAGAGCACGATCTGCACACCGGGGATGGAGGACAGACGCTGGCGGATGTCCTCGTCGATCTCGTCCTGCGTGCGGTCGGACTTCGGGTCCAGCAGCACGATGGGGTCGGACTCGTTGGGGCCGGCCGGATCGGCCGGCGATTCGCCACGGCCCAGCTTGGAGACCACGCTGCGCACACCCGGCACCTCGGCCACCGACTTCATGGCCGCCATTTCCAGGCGGATCGATTCGTCCAGCGAGATGCTGGGCACACGGTTGATCTGCGGCGTGAGCGCGCCTTCCTTCATAGTAGGCATGAAGGACTTGCCCAGGAAGGGGAAGAGCGCCAGCGAGAACAGCAGCAGGCCCACAGCCGCGGCCAGCGTGGCCTTCTGTTTGGACAGGGCCAGGTCCAGCAGCTTGATGTAGTTGCTCTTGAGGACAGCGATGACCTTGGTGTCATGGTCCGCCCCACCCTTGAGGATGTAGGAACACAGCACCGGCGAGAGGATCAGCGAGACCAGCAGGGAGATGCCCAGCGCGATCACGATGGTCAGCGCCAGGGGCGCGAACATCTTGCCCTCGATACCCTGCAGCGTCATGAGCGGCAGGAACACCAGCATGATGATGACGATGCCGAAGACCGTGGGCGTGGCCACCTCCTGTGTGGCCTCCAGGATCAGGCGCACACGCGAGGTGCCGGGTTTGGCCAAGCCCAGGCGGTGAAAGACGTTTTCCACCACCACCACGGTTGCGTCCACCATCAGACCGATGGCAATGGCCAGACCGCCTAGGGACATCAGGTTGGCCGAGATGCCGTAGCGGTTCATCAGGATGAAGGTACACAGCGGCGCGATGACCAGGGTGGCCACCACGATCAGGCTGGAGCGCACATCCCCCAGGAAGACGAAGAGCACGATCACCACGAGGAAGATGCCTTCGATCAGCACCTTGCCCACGGTCCACAGCGCGGAGTCGACAAGTTCAGTGCGGTCGTAGAAAGGCACGATCTGCAGGCCGCCGGGCAACATGTTCTTGCTGTTGATTTCGTCCACGCGTTCCTTGACGCGGGTGACGATCTCCTTGGCATTGCCGGCCCGCATCATGAGCACGATGCCCGAGACCGACTCGGTGTAACCGCCCTTGATGATGGCGCCCTGGCGCACCTCGTGGCCGATGGTCACCTCGGCCAGGTCGCGCACATACAGCGGCACACCGTTTTTCTCGCGCACCACGATGTTGGCGATGTCCTCCAGCGTGCGGATCAGGCCCACACCACGGATCAGGTACTGCTCGGAACGCTGCGGCAGGATGCCGCCGCTGGCGTTGGCATTGTTCTTGGCGATGGCCTCGAAGACCTGGTCGATGCTGATGTCGTGGTGCAGCAGGCGCTCGGGTTTGGCTAGCACTTGGTACTGGCGCACATAACCGCCCTGCGAGTTGATCTCGGCCACGCCAGGGATGGAACGCAGCAGTGGACGCACCACCCAGTCCTGCACGATACGGCGCTCGGCCAGCTCGGCGGGGGTCAGGGCACGCTGGCCATCGTCGGGATGGTCCAGCGTGTACTGGTAGACCTCACCCAGGCCGGTGGACACGGGGCCCAGCACCGGGGTGATGCCCACCGGCATGCGCGTGGTGACCTCGATCAGGCGTTCCAGCACCAGCTGGCGCGCGAAATAGACGTCGGTGGCATCGGTGAAGACCAGGGTGATGATGGACAGCCCGCTCTTGTTGAGCGAACGCATCTCCACCAGGCCGGGCAGGCCGGTCATGGAGATTTCCAGCGGCACGGTGACAAAACGCTCGATTTCCTCGGGCGAACGGCCCGTGGCTTCGGTGGCGATCTGGACCTGCACATTGGTCACGTCAGGGAAGGCGTCGACAGAAAGACGCGTGGCCTCGCGCAGGCCGAAGGCGCAGAGCATCAGGGCCAGCGCCACCACCACCAGCCGCTGGCTGAGGGCGGCGCGGATCAATGAACCTAGCATCCCATCACTCCAGTTCCGCGCGCTTGCGCTCGTTGTTCAGATGGAAGGCCCCGTCCACCACGATGGGTGTGCCGGCGGCCGGGCCCTTGAGCAGCGGACGCAGGCCGTTGGAGGCCGGTGCCAGTTCAACCGGGGTCAGGCGGAACTGTCCCGCGGCCACCTGTACAAAGACGTGGTCCTTGTCGTTGTCGCGCACCACGGCGGCCTCGGGCAAGGCCAGTTGTTCACGCGCCGCGCCGATGATGCGCAGCGTGGCCAGCATCTGGGGCTTGAGCGCACGGTCGTTGTTGTCCACCTCGGTACGCACCATCAGGGTCCGTGTTTCGGGCGAGATGGTGTCGCTCACAAACACAACCTTGCCCTTGAACTGGCGCTGGCCCAGGGCCGACACCTTGATCTCCACGCGCTGGCCCATCTGCACGGCGGCGGCGTCCTGCTCGGGCAGGGCCCCCACCACCCAGACCTTGCTCAGGTCGGCGATGGTGAACAGCGGATCCCCTGGCTGGGCCACCTGGCCCTGGCTG
>CAUPRZ010000238.1:0-4498 GCA_963513855.1 uncultured Hylemonella sp. | reverse complement strand
GGCCCAACACCCCAGCGTGCAGGTGGCTGCCGCCAAGGTGCGCGAGGCCTGGTTGGCCGACAAGCGCGGTTCGCTGCTGGCACCCACCGATGGTTATGTGGCGCGCCGCACGGTGCAGCTGGGCCAGCGTGTGGCCGCGGGCGCACCGCTGATGTCGGTCGTGCCGCTCAAGCAGGTCTGGGTGGATGCGAACTTCAAGGAAGTGCAGCTGCACAACATCCGCATCGGTCAGCCGGTGGAACTGACGGCCGATCTGTACGGCAAGCAGGTGGTCTACCGCGGCACGGTGGCCGGCCTGGGCGTGGGCACGGGCTCGGCCTTTGCGCTGCTGCCCGCGCAGAACGCCACAGGTAACTGGATCAAGGTGGTGCAGCGTGTGCCGGTGCGCGTGGCGCTGGATGCTGCGCAGCTGGCCGAACATCCGCTGCGTGTGGGCCTGTCCATGGTGGCCACGGTGGACGTGACGCAGAAGGACGGCAAGTCCCTGGCCGACGCGCCGCGTACCGAAGCTGTGGCGCAGACCCAGGCCCCCAGCAAGCTGGAGCGTGATGCTGAGGCCGAAGTGCGTCGTGTGATTGCGGCCAACGCCGGCACGTCCCCCAAGAAGAGCCAAGTGCACTGAGCGGAGAAGCTGGCGTGTCCCATTCAGCCCCTGTGATGCATGCCCCGCTGGAGGGCTCGGCCCGGACCTGGGGCACCATCGCCCTGTCCGCGGCGACTTTCATGAACGTGCTCGACACGTCGATCGCCAACGTCTCCCTGCCCGCCATCGCGGGCGACCTGGGCGTCAGCCCCAACCAGGGCACCTGGGTCATCACCAGCTTCGCCGTGGCCAACGCCATTGCCGTGCCGCTCACGGGCTGGCTCTCGCAGCGTTTTGGCCAGGTGCGACTGTTTGTCGCTAGCGTGGTGCTGTTTGTCATCGCCTCCTGGCTCTGTGGCCTGGCGTCCAATATGGAGATGCTGATCGGCTTTCGGGCCTTGCAGGGTTTTGTGGCTGGCCCCATGATCCCGCTGTCGCAGTCGCTGCTGCTGGCCAGCTATCCACGTGCCCTGGCAGGTGTGGCCATGGCCATGTGGGGCATGACCACCCTGGTCGCGCCGGTGATGGGGCCACTGCTGGGCGGCTGGATCACCGACAACATTTCCTGGCCCTGGATCTTCTACATCAACATCCCCGTGGGCCTGGCCGCGGCTGCGGCCGCCTGGATGCTGTACCACAAGCGTGAGAGCACCATCCGCAAACTGCCCATCGACACCGTGGGCTTGTCCCTGCTGGTGATCTGGATCGCAGCCTTGCAGATGATGCTGGACCTGGGCAAGGAGCACGACTGGTTCCATTCGCCGCTGATCGTGGCGCTGGCTGTGATCGCCGCCGTGGGTTTTGTCGTCTTCGTGATCTGGGAGTTGACGGACCAGCACCCGGTGGTGGATCTTCGCCTGTTCGCGCGGCGTAACTTCTGGGCCGGCACGCTCAGCACCTCGGTCGCCTATGGCCTGTTCTTCGGCAATGTGGTGCTGCTGCCGCTGTGGCTGCAGCAGTTCATGGGCTACACCGCCACCGACGCGGGCATGGTCATGTCACCGGTGGGTCTGCTGGCCATCGTGCTGTCGCCCGTGGTGGGGCGCACCGTGGCCAAGGTCGATCCGCGCAAATACGCCACCTTTGCCTTCCTGGTGTTTGGCCTGGTGCTGTGGATGCGTTCGCACTTCAGCACCCAGGCCGATCTGGCCACCATCCTGGTGCCCACCCTGATCCAGGGCGTGGCCATGGCCTTCTTCTTTATCCCGCTGATGACCATCACCTTGTCTGGCCTGACGCCCGAGCAGATGCCGGGCGCCTCGGGCCTGAGCAACTTCGTGCGCATCACAGCCGGCGCCATGGGCACCTCGGTCTCCACCACCCTGTGGGAGAGCCGCGCCGCGCTGCATCACGCACAGCTGGCCGATGCGGTGAACCCGTCCAACCCGGCGGTGCAAGCTACGTTGAGCGGGCTGCAGGCTTCGGGCCTGACGGCCGAGCAGTCTCTGGCCCAGATCAACCGCCTGGTCGACCAGCAGGCGTTCACGTTGGCCGCCAACGACATCTTCTATGCCTCGGCTCTGGTCTTCGTGGCACTGATCGCCATGGTCTGGCTGACCCGGCCGCAGCGGGCCAGCGGGGAGGGCGCAGGTGACGCCGCAGCCGGCGCGCATTGAAGCGTGTACATCCCCGGGTGCTCAAGAACCCGGGGCCGTGTTGCTCCGGGCCCAGCCCAGGCGGCGGTCGGACAGGCCAAACTGAAAAGAGCAGCCCGCTTCTTGCACATGCGCAGGAGCTGGGTTTATTTCCGGTTTCCCCCGGTTTATGTGGTTTGCCGCACGAACTGGAAGGCAAGACGGCTGTACATTGGGCTCAAACGGCTCGCGCAACGCGGGCCGATATGAGAGTTGCCCATGGATCCCCATTTTTCTGATGACTCCGCGTCGAGCGTCAGAATCGCTGGCGCTGCCGCACTCCGGCTCGAACTGGAGCAGGAGGCCGAGGAAGATCGCCTGGCCAGCAAGAAAAAATCACGGGTCTGGCCCATGGTGGTGGCCATGCTGGTGCTGGTGGCTGCGCTGCTGGTTTTTTACTTTGTGGTGCGCGGCTCCCTGCTGCAAAGCGAGTCGCGGCACAAGGCACACGCCCAGCATGCCGAGGCGCTCTGGCGTTGCAACAGCCTGCAGGGCCGTGCCGTGCTCGACAGCTGCCACGTGCAGGCCAACGCCGAAGCGCGCAGGTTGGCCCTTCTGAAATCCCCGGAGACACCTTAAGTAAGACGGGCAAGGCTGCCGCCAGCGCGCACTGAGCTGGCGGCAGCAAGGTTCAGGGAATGCCCGCGTTGCATGAGGCGGGCGTTTTTCATGGGCGCGGTTGGCGGCTGCGACGCTGGGGGGTGGGTGAGGCACTCCAGCGCTGAACATCGTCCCAAAAGTGCTCGGCAACCTCACCCAGGGGGCCCTGGTTCCGGTAGAGGCGGATGTCGAGTTCGATGTTCCAGTCCTTGGCGCCTGCAGGCATGAGCTGGCCAGAGGCCAGTTCGGCTGCGATGAGCGACTGCGGCAACCAGGCCACGCCGCGGCCGTCCAGGGCCATGGTCTTGAGCACGGAGGCCAGGTGCGCAGTGAAAACGGTCGTGATGGGCAACGGGCCCAGCTGCTTGCCCAGGACACCACGCAGGATACGTCCCAGCCCGGATTCCGCGCTGTAAGCCAGCAGGGGCACCTCACCGGAGGTGTCCAGGATGTGCCGGGCGAGGCCTTTGCCGGTCGCGGCGGACACAGGGATCAGTGCATCCCTTCCGATCCTCTCGGACGGGTAGCCTGCTGCGTCCAGGGGACTGGCCGCCAGGGGATGCGCATGGCAGAGCACGAAATGGACCTTGCCTTGCTGGAGCAGGGATTCGCAGCGCTGCATCACGTCCGAGACCAGCTGAATCGGACCGATCAGGGTGCGCGCCTCCAGACTGCGCAGCCAGCCCGGCATGAAAGTGAAAGAGAGCGCGTGTGTGGCGGCAAAGTGCAGCGTGGCGGCGTCTTCGTGCGCGACAGCCTGCGCCTCACTGGGGATGCGGGCGACCTGGTTCACAAGTTGCTCGGCCACCGTACGGAACCATTCGCCTGCACGTGTCAGCCGTGCCGGCTGGGAGCTGCGGTCGAAGAGCTCGACGCCCATCCACTCCTCCAGCGCACGCACGCGGCGGCTGAAGGCCGGCTGCGTCATGTGACGCTCTTCGGCCGCACGCGAAAAGTTGCCCGTGCTTGCCAGGGCCAGAAAATCTTCGATCCAGGTGAAGATCATCATCGGTGCTCTGCCGGCATCAAAGCAGAAAAAAATGGCATTGGACGCTGGGGGACGATCTCAAGATCATAAGAGCTCCGAATCAGGAGTCTTATGAGAATCGTTGAAATCCGAGAGAAAACCCTTCCGATCAGTTCCCCCATCCGCAATGCCTATATCGACTTCAGCAAGATGACGCTGAGTCTGGTGGCGGTCATCACGGACGTGATCCGTGACGGCAAGCCCGTTGTCGGCTACGGCTTCAACTCCAACGGCCGTTACGGCCAGGGCAAGCTCATGCGCGAGCGTTTCATCCCGCGTGTGATGGAAGCCGAGCCCGACAGCCTGATCGACGACAGCGGCAAGAACCTGGACCCGCACAAGATCTGGGCCACGATGTTCAAAAACGAAAAACCGGGCGGCCATGGCGAGCGATCGGTGGCCATCGGCACGATCGACATGGCGATCTGGGACGCGGTGGCCAAGATCGAGGGGCGGCCCCTGTTCCAGCTGCTGGCGGATCGTTACGGCAATGGCAAGCCCGACCGCAAGATCTTCGTCTACGCCGCGGGCGGCTACTACTACCCGGGCCAGGACCACAACAAGCTCAAGGACGAGATGCGCAGCTACATCGACCGCGGCTACACGGTGGTGAAGAAGAAGATCGGTGGCGCCTCGCTGGACGAGGACCTGCGC
>CAUPRZ010000237.1:0-4522 GCA_963513855.1 uncultured Hylemonella sp. | reverse complement strand
TCTCCCGCGCCGCCGACCGTGTGGCCCGGCTGGAACAGCAGACCGAGGTGGCCCGCAGCGAATACGTGCGCGCCGATGACCGCGTGCGTGGCATCGAAGGCAGCGCCCCCCGTAGCACCGACAGCAGCACACAAGAACGCCCCGCCCGCCGCGCCATCAACAGCCTGAGCATGCTCAGCGGCACCCTGCTCGACGAGACCGCCTGATCTCCCTCGCCCCCCAACGACAACGGCCCTCACGAGGGCCGTTTTTCTTGGGCCAGCCCCGTTCGGGCTGAGCCTGTCGAAGCCGGAGTCAGCCGCCGCGTTGCCTCAGAGCTTCATAGAGGCAAACCCCGCTGGCGACGGACACGTTCAGGCTCTCCACCCCACCCTTCATGGGAATGCTCACCAGCTCATCGCAGGTCTTGCGCGTCAGCTGCCGCATGCCCTCGCCCTCGGCGCCCAGAATCAGGGCCGTGGGGCCCTGGAGGTCCACCTGGTAGATGGTCTTGGGTGCATCGTCGCTGGTGCCGATGCACCAGATATTGCGTTCCTTGAGCTCGCCCAGGGTGCGCGCCAGATTGGTCACCATGAAATAGGGTATGGTCTCGGCCGCGCCGCTCGCCACCTTGGCCACGGTAGCGTTGATGCCCACCGCATGGTCCTTGGGCGCAATCACCGCGTGCGCCCCGGCCCCGTCGGCCACCCGCAGACAGGCCCCCAGGTTGTGCGGGTCGGTCACGCCGTCCAGCACCAGCAGCAGGGGCGGCTCGCTCAGGGAATCGAGCAGGTCGTCCAGGGAGTTCTGCTGGGCCAGGGGCTCCACCCGCGCCGCCACCCCCTGGTGGCCGTGGCTGCCGGCCAGCTTGGCCAGACGCATGCCATCGGCCTCGATCAGGCGGACTTTGGCCTCTTTGGCCTTGTCCAGAAACTGGCGCATGCGCGCATCGCGCCGCGTGGGCTCGAAATAGATCTCGATGATGGAGCGCGGCGCCGTCTTCAGGCGCACGCCGACGGCGTGGAAGCCGAACAGGACTTTGGGGGAGGACATAGGGTGATTATCCCAGCAAGGGGAGGCACACTTCATCACCAATAATGTGCGACGACTCCCTTTACCCGAGGAATTGAGTGAAACTCATTGAATATCTGCATATCGCAGCACAGATAGTGGGAGAACACAATGACCGATGAATCTACAAATCCAAAGGCAAGCCAAGAAGAATCAACCCCAGTATCGAGTGGGCGAAACGCTTACAGAATCGATGCGCCCATTGTCGTCATCGTCATAGTGACAATCCTCGCCGCCTTCGTCTTCTCAAAAATTTCTGAGCCCGTTGAAGTGCAAGTAACCTGCAATAACATTTCAGGCGGGTTTGCATGCACACTCACAAGCGACACCAAGAACTCGGCAATGCTGAATGCATGCTGGTCAATTAATCGAGTTTGTGAGAACGGCGTCAAATCAAGCGCCAGAAAATGCCAATCGATCTACTTTCAAGCAGGTAAGGATTCTGTGAGTGTTCTGGCCAACTCAGAATTTGAAAACGACAATGAATGCAAGAAGGTTTCAGCTTTCTCTGTCGAAGACATCAGCCTTGCTAGCCCAGAATCACGGCCAGCGAACACGTTAAAGCCGTGAGGTCCACAGTTACTACTTCGTCCAATGCGGCGCTTGAAGTCGGCTCATCAATCTGAGTATCGGTTGCCAACACAAAAAAGACCGGCATGCCGGTCTTTTTGCTTCTGCAAAATTCGAAACGTCACCCGCTCGCCTTCCCAGCCTCTATCGTGATCCGCCGCTCACAACGCTGCGCAATCCCCGTGTCATGCGTCACCAGCACCAGGGTCGTGCCCTGCTCGCGGTTCAGCGCAAACATCAGCTCCATCACGGTCTCGCCCGTCGCATAGTCCAGGCTGCCCGTGGGTTCATCCGCCAGCAGCACATCGGGATGCACGACAAAAGCGCGAGCCAGGGCCACACGTTGCTGTTCGCCGCCTGAGAGGACTTTGGGGTAATGCCCCAGGCGGGCCCCCAGGCCCACACGGCCCAGCATCTCGGTGGCGGCCTTGCGGGCGTCCTTGCGGCCCGCCAGTTCCAGCGGCAGCATCACGTTTTCCAGCGCGGTCAGGTGGCCCAGCAGCTGGAAGCTCTGGAACACAAAACCCAGCTTCTGGGCGCGCAGCGCAGCGCGGGCGTCTTCGTCCAGCGCAAAGAGGTCGTGGCCGGCAATCTTGACGGTGCCGCGGGTGGGGGTGTCCAGGCCGGCCATGATGGACAAGAGCGTGCTTTTGCCCGAGCCGGAGGCACCCACGATGGCCAGGGTCAGCCCACGGGGCACCTGGAAATGGATATCGCGCAAAATGTCGAGCGTGCCGGTCGAGTCGCTGACAGACTTGACCACGTGTTCCACGGAAATGATGGGTTCGGACATGCGTTTCTTTTCTCGGTTTCGTCGCTACTGTATCGCGGCCCTGCTGCTGGGCGGTGTTTTGGGGTTATCCCAGGCGCAGACCCCGCAGCGTACCGTGCTGGTGGTGGGCGATTCGCTGAGTGCCGAATACGGCCTGGCGCGCGGCAGCGGCTGGGTGGCCCTGCTGGAGCAGCGCCTGGCCACGGAGAAGCCGGGCACACGGGTGGTCAACACCAGCATCAGCGGCGAGACCACCTTCGGCGGGCGGGCCCGCCTGGCCGCCCTGCTGGCCCAGCACAAACCCACGCACGTGATCATTGAACTGGGCGCCAACGACGCCCTGCGCGGCCTGGCCCTGGACGCCACGCGCGCCAACCTGGCGTGGATGACCCAGCAGTCCAAGAAGATCGGCGCCAGGGTGTTGCTGCTGGGCATGCGCATGCCGCCCAACTATGGCGCCGACTACGGGCGCCGGTTTGCCGATCTTTACCCCCAGGTGGCCAGCAGCGAGAAGACGGGCTTGGTCTCCTTCCTCCTCAAAGGCGTGGCCGACCACCCCGATGCCCTGCGCCTGTTCCAGGCCGACCGCATCCACCCCACGGCCGAAGCCCAGCCGCTAATGCTCAACAACGTCTGGCCCGAGCTGAAGAAAATCTTGTAATGCCCCTCTTCCCCATCGCGGCCGAGGAGGCCCTGCGCCAGTTCGACAGCTTTGACAACGTGATCGACGCGCGCAGCGAGAACGAATACGCCGAAGACCACCTGCCCGGTGCACTCAACTGGCCCACGCTGAACAATGCCGAGCGCCACGAGATCGGCACGATCTACAAGCAGGTCAACGCCTTCGAGGCCAAGAAACGCGGCGCGGCCATTGCGGCGCGCAATATCTCGGCGCATATCGAACGCGAGGTGCTGGGCAAGGCCAAGGACTGGAAGCCCCTGACCTACTGCTGGCGCGGTGGCAAACGCAGCGGCTCGCTGAGCCTGATCCTCAGTGAGATCGGTTTCCGCGTGACCATCATCGAAGGCGGCTACAAGGCTTTTCGCCACGCCCTGCTGGCTGACATTCCTCGTCTGACACCCACGCTCGACTTCCGTGTGGTCTGCGGCACCACGGGCTCGGGCAAGACGCGGCTGCTGCAGGCCCTGGCCGCGGCGGGGGCCCAGGTGCTGGATCTGGAGGCCCTGGCCCACCACCGCAGCTCGGTGCTGGGCGCCATTCCGGGCCTGGCCCAACCCTCGCAGAAGGCCTTTGACAGCCGCATCTGGGATGCGCTGCGCCGCTACGACCCCACGCGCCCGGTCTACGTGGAAAGCGAAAGCAAGAAGGTGGGCGACGTGGCCGTGCCCGCGGCGCTGATCGAGGCCATGCGCGCGGCCCCCTGCCTGAGCCTGGTGCTGCCCGACGAGGAGCGCGTGGCCCTGCTGCTAGAAGATTACGCCCACTTTGTGCAGGACCACACCGCTTTCTGCGAGCGGCTGGACGCCCTGACCGAGCTGCGCGGCAAGAAGGTGGTCGAAGCCTGGAAGGCCCAGGTGCACGGCGGGCAGCTGGACGCCGTGGTGCGTGAACTGCTGCTGAGCCACTACGACCCGGGTTACCTGCAGTCCATGGCGCGCAACTTCCGGCAGTTCGAGGGGGCGCCGGAGCTGCGCCCGCAGGACCGATCGGTAGCGGCCATGCAGGCCCTGGCCGCCCAGATGCTTCAGAAATAACGCAGCAGCAACCAGACGATGGCGGCGATGCACAAGAGCAGCGCCGGCAGGGCCACCACGGTGATGGTGCGTTGTCTGCGCAAGGCCTCGCGTTGCAGGCCGACGGACTCGTCGATGCGCAGCTTGGACTGCGCCCTCTGCTGTTCGGCCAGCGCGCGCTGGGCCTGGATCTGCGCCAGCAACTCCCGCTGGTCGTCGCGGATCTCGCGCAGGGTGGCGAGGATGTCGGAGTTCAGGTCTGTGCTCATGGTGTCGCCTTCTCTTCGCGGGGTTTCCAGGGCCCTTCCACGCAACCGGCCGCCCGGGCCCAGCCCTTGAGGAAGGGCCGACGCAGCGTGCCGGCCCGGATGGCCGCCGCCACGGCCTTGGAATAACGCTCGGCGCCGCTGAGCCTGCGCACCCAGCTGCGGAAAG
>CAUPRZ010000236.1:0-4534 GCA_963513855.1 uncultured Hylemonella sp. | reverse complement strand
CGGCGCTTGCGGATCCAGGCCATGGGGGTGGTGCTCAGGAACTTGAAGAAGAGCGCGTTGAGGGTCTGGTGGTCCAGGCCGCTCTCGGCCATGAGTTCCTGCCAGCCGATGGGCTCGTGCAGGTGGGCCTCGATCCAGGTGCAGAGCTCGTCAAAGGTCTGCCGGTGGTCGGACAGGGCGAGCTGCTTGCGCGTGACGGCGGTGCGGGCGAAAGACATGAAAACGGTACTCCTCAACTTTTGGGGTAGCCGCTGTCAGCAAGAACCGTACCACGCTACAGATATGGGAGCGGTCTCAGGTCTGGAAATCAGTCTTTGGCGGCCAGCAGCAGTTGTAGCGCAGACTCGACCTCAGCCACGTTACTCAATTGTTTCAAGGGTATCGCTTCGAGGGCGGGAGCTAGAGGGCCCGTCAGTTCCTGCAGGCGTTTGACCACCTGGCCAGCCTCCTTGGGGCTGTCGTAGGCCTCGCTCTGCAGCAGCAGTTTGCCCTGGGCGTCGACCAGCTTGAAATAGAACTTGCCGTCACTTTCGCGGTATTGCTTGAAGCTGGGCAGGGCAGTTTTGTCTTTTTTGTCACCCTTTTTGTCAGAAGCCTGGGCCCGCAGGTCACGCAGGCCCACGGCCTGGCGCACCTTGCTGGTGAAAGGCGTGGCGATGTTCCGGGCCTTGATGGCACCGGCCTGGAGCAGGGTTTCCAGCTTTTCGGGGTGGGCAATCAGGTCTTCGTAGGTGGCACGCATGGGCGCGATCTCGGCGTCGATGCGCTCGAACAGCTTCTGTTTGGCGTCGGCCCAGGAGATGCCCGCGGCGAAATCCTGCCGCAATTGGTCGGTTTCGGCCGGGGTGGCAAAGGCCTGGTAGATCTGGAACAGGGCCGAGCCTTCGGTGTCCTTGGGCTCGCCGGGGGCGCGTGAATCGGTCTTGATGCCGGCGATGAGCTTCTTCAGCTGTTCGCGCGGGGCGAAGAGCGGGATGGTGTTGTCGTAGCTCTTGCTCATCTTGCGGCCGTCCAGGCCGGGCAGGGTGGCCACGCTTTCCTCGATCTGGGCTTCGGGCAGCACAAAGTGCTCGCCATAGAGGTGGTTGAAGCTGGAGGCGATGTCGCGCGCCATCTCGATGTGCTGGATCTGATCCCGTCCCACGGGCACGCGGTGGGCGTTGAACATCAGGATGTCGGCCGCCATGAGCACCGGGTACATGAAGAGGCCGGCGGTGACGTCAGCATCCTCGTCCGCCCCGGCGGCCTTGTTCTTGTCCACCGAGGCCTTGTAGGCGTGGGCGCGGTTGAGCAGGCCCTTGCCGCAGACGCAGGTGAGGAACCAGGTCAGTTCCGGGATCTCGGGGATATCGGACTGGCGATAAAACGTCACGCGCGCCGGGTCCAGGCCAGCGGCGATCCAGGTGGCGGCGATCTCCAGCGTGCTGCGCTGGATGCGGGCCGGCTCGTCCACCTTGATGAGGGCGTGGTAGTCGGCCAGGAAGTAGAAACTTTCCACCCCCGCCGTGCGGCTGGCGGCCACGGCGGGGCGGATGGCGCCCACGTAGTTGCCCAGGTGGGGCGTGCCCGAGGTGGTGATACCGGTCAGGACACGGACGGTGCTCTTGCTGCTCATGCGGGAGGCCTTAGCGGATCAGGAAGGTGAAGGGGGTCAGCAGGATGTCGAGCAGGCCGTAGGTCAGCGTCATCACGGGCTTCATCCACAGCGCACTGACGACGCCCGCGATGACCAGGCCCATGACGATAAAAAAGCCCCAGGGTTCAATGCGCGAGACCATGGCCGCCTGTTTCCAGGGCAGCACGCCGACCAGGATGCGCCCGCCGTCCAGCGGCGGCAGCGGGAAGAGGTTGAAGGCGAACATCACCACATTGACCAGCACACCGGCGCGGCACATCTCGAGGAAAAAGCGCTCATCCAGCCCCAGGCCCAGCAGCACGTAGATCAGGGCGCCCCACATCAGGGCCTGCGCCAGGTTGGCCCCCGGGCCAGCCAGGGCTACCCAGACCATGTCGCGTTTCGGGTTGCGCAGCTGGTCAAAACGCACCGGCACAGGCTTGGCATAACCGAAGAGGAAGGCGCCGGACGTTGCGAAGTAGAGCAGCGCAGGCATCAGGATGGTGCCGATGGGGTCGATGTGCTTGATGGGGTTGAGCGTGATGCGCCCCATCATGGCGGCCGTGTTGTCGCCGAAATGGCGGGCAGCGTAGCCGTGGGCAGCCTCGTGCACGGTGATGGCGAACAGCACCGGCAGGGCGTAGATCAGGACGGTTTGTATGAGGTTGACGGTATCCACGGGGGAATTGTCTCAGAGAGCCACACGCAGGCTGCGTGTCCAGCAGGAAAAAAGTAGCGTCAGAGCCCCAGCTCGGCCGGGTCGCCACGGCCACGGCGCAGCACCTCGGGCTCGGCGCCGCTGAGGTCGATCACCGTGGTGGGCTGGTGCGGGCAGGCGCCGGCGTCAATCACGGCGGCCAGCTGGTGCTCGTAGCGCTCGCGGATCTCCTGCGCGTCGTTGAGCGGATCGCTCTCGCCGGCCGGGATCAGGGTGGTGGCCAAAAGCGGGCCACCGGTGTGCAGGGCCAGCAGTTCGTGCAGCACCGGGTGTTCGGGCACACGCAGGCCGATGGTCTTGCGTGCGGGGTGGCTCAGGCGGCGCGGCACTTCCTTGGTGGCCTCCAGGATGAAGGTCCAGGGGCCGGGCGTGGCGGCCTTGAGCAGGCGGTATTGCCGGTTGTCCACGCGCGCGTAGCTGGCCAGTTCGGCCAGGTCGCGGCAGAGCAGGGTCAGGTGGTGCTTGTCGTCCACCTGGCGGATGCTGCGCAGGCGGTCGGCCGCGGCCTTGTCGTCCAGGTGGCAGACCAGGGCGTAGCTGGAGTCGGTGGGCACGGCCACCACACCGCCTTTTTCCAGCAGGGCGACCGCCTGTTTGAGCAGGCGGATCTGCGGGTTGTCGGGGTGGACGTCGAAATACTGGGCCATGCCGGGGCGTTCAGGCTTTCTTCTCGATGGCTTCGAGTTTGGCGTGGCGTTCCCGCACAGCCAGCCAGGCGCTGGCGGCGCCGCAGCCGGCGATCAGGATCATGCCCAGCAGGGACCAGCCGTCGGCCATGTGGCCGAAGACGATCCAGCCCGCAAACATGGCAAAGGCGATCTGCACGTACATCAATGGCATCAGGGTGGAGGCGGGCGCGCGCCGGTAGGCCAGGATGAGCACGAAGTGGCCGATGGTACCCATCAGGCCCATGAGAAAAAGCGCAATCCATTCCGTGGCGGCCTGCGGCGTGACCCAGATGAAGGGCAGGGCCAGTGAAGCCAGCAAGGCACCGACCCAGCCGGTGTAGAAGTGCATGGTCACCGCATCCTCGGTCTTCACCATCTTGCCGGTCAGGAGCTGGAAGGTGGAGTGCGTGACCACCTGGGCCAGGGGCAGCAGGACGTGCCAGCCGAAGAGATCGCTGCCGGGCCGGATGATGACCAGCGTGCCCACAAAACCGCCGGCCACCAGCACCCAGCGCAGGCGCGAGACGTGTTCCCCCAGCAGGCTGGCGGCCAGCAGGGTGACCACCAGGGGCGCGATCATGGCGATGGCCGTGAACTCACCCACGGGCATATAGGCCACGCTCAGAAAGGTCAGCAGGCTGGTGGCCGCGAGCAGGGCCCCGCGCAGCACATGCAGACCGGGATGCCGCGTATGGAAGATGGCCCGCCCGCGCTGCGGCAGCATGACGGCGGTGGTGAGCACGGCCTGGAAGATGTAGCGGAACCACAGGCCCAGCAGCACGGGCAGGCTGAGGGCGACGACCTTGGCCGAGGTATCCAGGGTGGCAAAGCAGGCCAGCGCAGCAAGCGCAAAGAGCATGCCGCTGACGGTTCGGGACAGGGTCATCGCTGGATACGGTGGGCGAGCAGTTCCCACACGGGGGTCAGGCCGCCGGGCAGGTAGGGCAGGGCGCCCAGGTCGGTGTGGGATTCGTCGGGGCTGTGGAAGTCGCTGCCGCGCGAGGCGGCCAGGCCAAACTCGCGCGCCATGTCGGCATAACGCACGTACTCGGCGGCCGTGTGGCTGCCGGTCACGACCTCGACCGCCGTGCCGCCATGGGCCTTGAATTCGGAGAACAGGGCGTATTCCTCGGTGGGCGTGAAGCTGTAGCGCGCCGGGTGGGCGATCACGGCCACGCCGCCGGACTGGGTGATCCAGGTGACAGCATCGCGCAGCGTGGCCCAGCGGTGCGGCACGTAGCCGGGTTTGCCTTCGGTCAGGTATTTGCGGAAGACCTCGTTGGTTTCGCGGCAGACGCCTGCCTCAACCAGGTAGCGCGCGAAGTGGGTGCGCGAGATCAGCTCGGGGTTGCCCGCGTATTTGAGCGCGCCCTCGTAGGCGCCGTGGATGCCGGCTGCTGCCAGGCTGGCCGACATTTCCTGGGCCCGTGCACCGCGGCCGCCACGGGTCTGCTGCAGGCCGGCCTTCATGCGCTCGTCCTCGGCGTCGAAGCCCAGGCCCACGATGTGCACGGTCTGGCCGGCGAAGGTGAT
>CAUPRZ010000235.1:0-4535 GCA_963513855.1 uncultured Hylemonella sp. | reverse complement strand
GTGGCCACGGCCGAGCCCTACATCACCGACTGGGTGGGCGAGGTCGAGCGCCAGACGCGGCGCAGCGTGCGCCGTGTGATCGCCAGCCCGGGCGAGATCCATCGTTACACGGCCGAGTTTTTTGCCCTGGCCAAGTCGGTGCGCTCGGCCATGAAGTCGGGTGGCAACAGCGGCGGCGCCAGCTTCGAGCAGCTGGTGGAGCTAGGCAAGACCAACAAACAGCTCGACGCCAACGACCAGAGCGTGGTGCAGGTGGTGGACTGGCTGTGGCAATACGCTTTCGACCAGCGCGCCAGCGATATTCACCTCGAGCCCCGGCGCGAGCAGGGTGTGATCCGCTTCCGCATTGACGGCGTGCTGCACCCCGTCTACCAGATGCCCATGGGCGTGCTCAATGCCATGACGGCGCGTATCAAGCTGCTGGGGCGTATGGACGTGATCGAAAAGCGCCGCCCGCAGGACGGCCGCATCAAGACCCGCAACCCGGGTGGCGATGAGGTGGAAATGCGGATCTCCACCCTCCCCACGGCTTTCGGCGAGAAGATGGTGATGCGTATCTTCGACCCGGACAACACGGTCAAGAGCCTGGACGAGCTGGGTTTCCCGCCGCACGATGCAGTGCGTTGGGAAGCCCTGGTCAAGCGCCCGCACGGCATCATCCTCGTGACCGGGCCCACGGGTTCGGGCAAGACCACCACGCTGTATTCCACGCTCAAACGTGTGGCGACGGAAGAGGTCAACGTGAGCACCGTGGAGGACCCGATCGAAATGATCGAGCCGGCTTTCAACCAGACCCAGGTGCAGCCACAGCTGGACTTCGGTTTTGCACAGGGCCTGCGTGCGCTGATGCGCCAGGACCCGGACATCATCATGGTGGGCGAAATCCGCGACCTGGAGACGGCCGAGATGGCCGTGCAGGCCGCGCTGACCGGCCACCTGGTCTTCTCGACCCTGCACACCAATGACGCGCCCTCGGCCATCACGCGTTTGATGGAACTGGGTGTGCCGCCTTACCTGATCAACGCCACGGTGCTGGGTGTGCTGGCCCAGCGTCTGGTGCGTACCCTGTGCAAGCAGTGCAAGGTGCGTGACGAGGCCGCCACCAAGGAGCAACTGGCCGAGGTGGTCAAGCCCTGGAACATCAGCGGTGGCTACAAGCCCTTCAAGCCCGTGGGCTGCGTGGACTGCCGCATGACGGGTTTTGCGGGCCGCATGGGCCTGTACGAACTGCTCGTGATCTCCGAGGCCTTCAAGGAGAAGGTCAACAAGGAGCCCAATGTCGACGCGCTCAAGCGCCAGGCCATTGCCGATGGCATGCGGCCCCTGCGTCTTTCGGGCGCGCTGCGTGTCGCCGAGGGGCAGACAGTGATCGAGGAAGTGCTGGGAGCCACGCCGCCGCTGAGCTGAGGCGCACGAATCTGACCATGGCCTGACCTGTGTGCACCGCTTCGGGACACAGGCGGTCTTGGCCTAGGGTATTCCCTGAGGCATGTTTGGATGTGGAGAGCACGGATAGGTGTAATCCACATCAAGCATGAGTGTTATTCCGGGGCAGAATTCCGCTTGTTTCGGACCCCTAGGTTCTCAGGAGATCGTTTGTGAAATTCATCAAGTCGGAACAAGACTTCTACGCAGGTGTGATGTTTGCCGTTGTCGGCATCGCGTTTGCGGTGGGAGCGACCAACTACAACATCGGCACCGGTGCACGCATGGGCCCCGGCTACTTTCCGCTGGGCCTGGGTGTGATCCTGGCCATCCTGGGCGGCATCATCATGCTGCAGGGCGCGCTGGGCAAGGCGGGCGCGAAGATGGGCAAGGTGGCCTTGCGCCCCTTGCTCTGCATCATCGGTGCCAACGTGGTCTTCGGGCTGCTGCTCGGCGGCCTGCCCAATCTCGGCATTCCCGCCATGGGCCTGATCGTCGCCATCTACGGCCTGACCCTGGTGGCCAGCATGGCGGACGCGCAGTTCCGGATCAAGGGTGTGCTGATCCTGGGCACCGTTCTGGCCATCATGAGCTACGGCGCCTTCGTGAAGCTCCTCAATTTGCAGTTCCAGATCTGGCCTGCTTTCATCACCGGCTGAAAAAGACAAGACCATGGAACTCATAGAACATCTGTCGCTGGGCTTTGGTGTCGCCTTCACCTTCCAGAACCTGATCTACTGCTTCATCGGCTGCCTGCTGGGCACGCTGATCGGCGTGTTGCCCGGCGTGGGCCCGATCGCCACCATCTCCATGCTGCTGCCGGCCACCTACGCGCTGCCCCCGGTGGCGGCGCTGATCATGCTGGCCGGTATCTACTACGGTGCCCAGTACGGTGGCTCCACCACCGCCATCCTGGTCAACCTGCCGGGTGAGTCGTCCTCGGTGGTGACCATCATCGACGGCTACCAGATGGCCCGCAAGGGTCGCGCCGGTCCTGCTCTGGCCGCGGCCGGTCTGGGCTCCTTCTTCGCAGGTTGTGTCGGCACGCTGATCCTGGCCGCTTTCGCCATCCCGCTGACCGAGGTGGCCTTCAAGTTCGGCCCGGCCGAGTACTTCTCGCTCATGGTGGCCGGCCTGATCGGTGCCGTGGTGCTGGCCTCGGGTTCCCTGCTCAAGGCCATCGGCATGATCCTGGTGGGCCTGCTGGTGGGCCTGATCGGCACCGACGTGAATTCGGGTGTGGCGCGCTATTCCTTTGACATCCCGGAACTGACCGACGGCGTCGGCTTCATCGTGGTGGCCATGGGCGTGTTCGGTTACGGCGAGATCATCAAGAACCTGTCCATGCCCGAGGAGCACCGCGAGGTCTTCACGGCCAAGGTGACCCACCTCTATCCCTCGATGGAGGATTTCAAGCGCATGGCCCCGGCCGTGCTGCGTGGTACGGCCATCGGCTCCATGCTGGGCATCCTGCCCGGTGGCGGTGCGCTGTTGTCGGCCTTCGCGGCCTACACGCTGGAGAAGAAGACCAAGCTGCGTCCGGGTGAAGTTCCCTTTGGCCAGGGCAATATCCGCGGTGTGGCCGCGCCCGAGTCGGCCAACAACGCCGGTTCGCAGACCTCCTTCATCCCGCTGCTCACGCTGGGCATCCCGCCCAACGCCGTGATGGCGCTGATGGTCGGTGCCATGACCATCCACAACATCCAGCCGGGCCCGCAGGTGATGACCAGCAACCCCGAGCTGTTCTGGGGCCTGATCGCCTCCATGTGGATCGGCAACCTGATGCTGATCGTGCTGAACCTGCCCCTGATCGGCATCTGGATCAAGCTGCTGACCGTGCCCTACCGCTGGCTGTTCCCGTCCATCGTGCTGTTCTGTGCCGTGGGTGTCTATTCCACCAACAACAACACCTGGGACGTCTGGATGGTGGCCATGTTCGGTGTCATCGGTACCCTGTTCTTCAAGGTCGGTGTCGAGCCCGCCCCGCTGCTGCTGGGCCTGATCCTCGGCCCGATGATGGAAGAGAACCTGCGTCGTGCCCTGCTGCTGTCGCGCGGCGACTGGAGCGTGCTGGTGACGCGCCCGATCTCGGCCTCCCTGCTGGCCCTGGCGGCCCTGCTGCTGGTCATCGTGCTGCTGCCGTCGATCAAGTCCAAGCGCGAAGAAGCTTTCGTCGAAGACTGAACCCGCTTCGCCCGCTTCGTTACACTGGAACGGCACCTGCGGGTGCCGTTCTTACTTGCTGCTGGAGTTCTACCAATGAAAACCAAACTGTTGTCCGTCCTTGCGGTCCTGGGTCTGGCCATGGCCTTGCCGCTGGCGGCCCAGACCTATCCCTCCAAACCGGTGCGTCTGATCGTGCCTTTCCCACCCGGTGGGGCCACCGACATCCTGTCCCGTGCCCTCTCGCAGGAACTGGGCAAGAAGCTGGGCCAGTCCATCGTGGTGGAGAACAGGCCCGGCGCGGGCGGCACCATCGGTGCCCAGGCTGGCGCCCAGGCCGCGCCCGATGGCTACACCCTGCTGCTGACCACGTCGAGCACCCACAGCATCGGGCCGGCCCTCAACCCCAAGATTCCCTACAACGTCGAAACCGATTTCACGCCCGTGGTCTATGTGGCCAGCTCGCCCCAGGTCATCCTGGTGCCCCTGAGCTCGCCGGCGAAGAACGTGAAGGAGTTCATCGACTACGCGCGCAAGAACCCGGGGCGGCTGAACTATGCCTCCAGCGGCAACGGCACCATCTCCAACCTGTCCACCGAGAACTTCAAGGCCATGACAGGGACTTTCATGGTCCACATTCCCTACCGCGGCACCGGCCTGTCCATCGCCGACCTCGTGAGCGGCAAGGTGGATGTGCTGTTCGACTCCGTGGTGTCGGGCATGCCCCATGTGCGCGATGGCAAATTGCGCGCCCTGGCCGTGACCAGCCCCAAGCGCAGCGTGCTGGCGCCCGAGCTGCCGGCCGTGGCCGAGGTGCTGCCGGGCTTCGAGTCGGTCACCTGGTTCGGCGTCTATGGCCCGCGTGGTCTGCCGCCGGAGATCGTCACGCGTGTCAACCAGGCGGTGAACGCTGCCCTGTCCGAGGCCGACCTCAAGGACCGTTTTGC
>CAUPRZ010000234.1:0-4574 GCA_963513855.1 uncultured Hylemonella sp. | reverse complement strand
GGCCTGCGCGACGTGGTCAAGGACATCCTGGACAGCCTGACACCGCGCGAAGCCAAGGTGCTGCGCATGCGCTTCGGCATCGAGATGACCAGCGACCACACGCTGGAAGAGGTGGGCAAGCAGTTCGACGTGACCCGCGAACGTATCCGCCAGATCGAAGCCAAGGCCCTGCGCAAGCTCAAGCACCCCAGCCGTTCGGACAAGCTGCGCAGCTTCACCGACAACATCTGACCCGGGTAAAACCAGCAACCGGAAAAGCCCGCCTTGTGCGGGCTTTTTCTTTTTTCATCCAGTCAGACCATCTGATGAAAAATGCGTTTCCCGGCGCAGCTATTCCGCAAAACGAATCACTAGAATCAAAGCATGTTTGCCCACCTGCGCCTGCACACCGAGTTCTCCGTCGTCGACGGCACCACCCGCATCGACGACATCCTCAAGGCCGCAGCCAAGGATGGCCAGCCGGCCCTGGCGATCACGGACCTGAGCAACCTCTTCGGGGCCGTCAAGTTCTACAAGGAAGCGCGCGGCAAGGGCGTCAAGCCGGTGGTCGGCGTCGAGATCCTCCTGGAGGGCCTGGGCCAGGACCCGCTGGCGACCAGCAAGATGCTGCTGCTGGCGCAGAACAAGCAGGGTTATCTGAACCTGTCGGAAATCCTGGCGCGGGCCTGGACCAGCAACGTCCACAAGGCCCAGGCCGTGGTCAAGCTGGCCTGGCTCAAGGAATTGAATGAGGGGCTGATTGCGCTCTCGGGCGCGCAGAGTGGTGCCGTGGGCCAGGCCCTGGTGCAGGGGGATACGGCGCGAGCCCATGATCTGGCGCTGCAGCTGGGCACGATCTTCACGCACCGTTTTTACCTGGAGCTGCAACGCGCGGGCCGCCCGGATGACGAGCCGCATGTCATCGCCACCGTGCAGCTGGCTGCACGCATGAAGCTGCCGGTCGTGGCCACGCACCCGGTGCAGTTCGCCACCGCCGACGATTACGAGGCGCACGAGGCGCGGGTCTGCATCTCCGAGGGCGAGATACTGGGCAACCCGCGGCGGGTGCGCAAGTTCACGCGCGAGCAGTACTTCAAGTCCTCGGCGCAGATGAAGGCGCTGTTCGCCGACATCCCCAGCGCCGTAGCCAACACGCTGGAGATCGCCCGGCGCTGCAATCTCACCCTGGTGCTGGGTAAACCTCAGCTGCCCAACTTCCCCATCCCCGGCGGCCTCAGCATTGACGAGTACTTCCGCAAGGTTTCCTTCGAAGGTCTGGAAGAGCGCCTGGGCCACCTCTATCCTGATGCTGCCAAACGCGATGCCGAACGCCCGCGTTATGTGGAGCGTCTGGAGTTCGAGATCAACACCATCCTCAAGATGGGTTTCCCGGGCTACTTCCTCATCGTGGGTGACTTCATCCAGTGGGCCAAGGCCAACGGCTGTCCGGTCGGCCCGGGCCGGGGCTCGGGTGCCGGCTCGCTGGTGGCTTATGCGCTCAAGATCACGGACCTGGATCCGCTGGAATACAACCTGCTGTTCGAGCGTTTCCTGAACCCGGAACGTGTCTCGATGCCGGACTTCGACATCGACTTCTGCCAGGCTAATCGCGACCGCGTGATCGACTACGTCAAGGACAAGTACGGCAAGGAGGCCGTGAGCCAGATTGCCACCTTCGGCACCATGGCCGCCCGCGCGGCCATCCGCGACGTGGGCCGGGTGCTGGACATGAGCTACACCTTCTGCGACGGCATCTCCAAGCTCATCCCCAACAAGCCGGGTCAGCACATCACCATCGCCGGTGCCTTGGCCGAGGTGCCCGAGCTGGCCGAGCGGCTGGACAAGGAAGATGAGGTCAAGACCCTGCTGGAGCTGGCGCAGAAGCTGGAGGGCATGACCCGCAACGTGGGCATGCATGCCGGCGGCGTTCTGATCGCCCCGGGCAAGCTCACCGACTTCTGTCCGCTTTACCAGCAGCCGGGCAGCGACTCGGCCGTGAGCCAGTACGACAAGGACGACGTGGAGGCCATCGGCCTGGTGAAGTTCGACTTTCTGGGCCTGGCCACGCTGACCATCCTGGAGATCGCGCGCGAATTCATCATGGCGCGCCATGCAGGCCAGGAGAACTTCGCCTTCGAGAACATTCCGCTCAAGGACAAGGCGACCTACCAGCTGTTCCAGGAAGGTAAGACGGAGGCGGTGTTCCAGTTTGAAAGCCGCGGCATGCAGGGCATGCTGCGCGACGCCAAACCCACGCGCCTGGAAGACCTGATCGCACTGAACGCCCTCTATCGTCCGGGCCCCATGGACCTGATCCCCAGTTTCGTGGCGCGCAAACACGGCCGCGAAGAGGTGGAGTACCCGCACCCGGCCGTGGCCGAGATGCTCTCCGAGACCTACGGCATCATGGTCTACCAGGAGCAGGTGATGCAGACCGCGCAGATCCTGGGCGGCTACTCGCTGGGCGGCGCCGACCTCTTGCGCCGTGCCATGGGCAAGAAAAAGGCCGAGGAGATGGCCGAGCACCGGGAGAAATTCCGGGCCGGTGCGGCCGCGACCCACAACATTGCCCAGGACAAGGCCGACGAGGTCTTCGACCTGATGGAGAAGTTCGCCGGCTACGGCTTCAACAAGTCACACGCCGCTGCCTATTCCCTGCTGGCCTACCACACGGCCTGGCTCAAGGTGCACTACACGGCCGAGTTCTTCTGCGCCAACATGACCGTGGAAATGGACGACACGGACAAACTCAAAGTCCTGTTCGAAGACGCGCTCAAGATGGGCATGACCTTCGAGTCACCCGATGTGAACCGCGGCACCTACCGCTTCGAGCCCATCTCCGACAAAGCCATCCGCTACGGCCTGGGCGCCGTCAAGGGCACGGGCCAGCAGGCCATCGAAGCCATCGTCAAGGCGCGTGAAGAAGGGGGACCGTTCACCAGCCTCTACGACTTCTGCGTGCGTGTGGACCGCACGCGTTTAAATAAGCGCAGCATCGAGGCCCTGGTCAAGGCTGGCGCCTTTGACTCGCTGCAGCTCAACCGCGCCTCGCTGGTCGCCTCGGTCGACCGCGCCTTCGACTTTGCCAACGCCACGGTCGCCAACGCCAACCAGGGCGGCTTGTTCGACCTGGGTGACGACAGCCACGGCTCCAGCACGCAGGAACCCGAGCTGGTGGAAGCCATGCCCTGGGGCGTCAAGGAACGCCTTACGCACGAGAAGACCGCCGTCGGCTTCTACCTCTCGGGTCACCTTTTCGACGAGGTCGCCATGGAGGTGCGCCGCTTCGCCAAGCGCGAACTGGCCGATCTGATCGACACACGCGAACCGCAGTTGCTGGCCGGCATCATCAGCGACTTCCGCATCATCAACGGCCAGCGCGGCCGCCTGGGCCTGTTCAAGTTCGACGACAAGAGTGCCGTGCTCGATGCGCGTGCGGACGAGGCGCTGATGAACGCCAACAAGCACCTGTTCAAGGACGACGAGCTGGTCATCATCATGGCCAAGGCCATGCCCGACCGCTTTTCTGGCGGCCTGCAGCTCAATGTCAGCCAGATCTGGAGCCTGGAGGCCGCGCGCTGCCGTTTTGGCAAGTACCTGCGGGTGGCCGTCAACGGCCGCGCACCCGATGTGCAGCGCCTGGTGGCCGAACATCCGCCCAAAAAGGAGATCACCGAACAGGGTGAACTGCTGCGTGGCCTGGGGGTGCGGCTGTCCTTGCGACGTGAAGGTGCGGGCATTGCTGCGGCGGCTGAGCTGCAGCTGGGAGAGGACGCGAAGTTCTATCCCAGCGACGCGGCGCTGGCGGGGTGGATGGCCCAGGCAGATCAGGGGAAGGCCATGATCGTCTATGAGTGAGCCGGCCATGAACCCCATCCTCAACATCTCCGCCTACAAATTTGTCCCCCTCCCCGACGCCGAAGCCCTGCGCGAGCGCCTGCAGGCACAGGCTACGGCGCTGGAGCTCCGGGGCTCGGTGCTGCTGGCCGAAGAAGGCATCAACCTTTTTGTCGCCGGTACGCCGCAGGCCGTGCGCGACTTCGTGGCCACGCTGCACGCGGATCCGCGCCTGGCCGACCTCACGCCCAAGGAGAGTTGGTCCGAAAGGCAGCCCTTTCGCAAAATGCTGGTCAAGGTCAAGCGCGAGATCATCCGCATGAACCACCCGACCATCCGCCCCGACTTCTCGCGCGACAGTGGCCGTGCACCCGCGGTGGACGCGCACACGCTCAAGCGCTGGCTGGACCAGGGCCATGACGACACGGGCCGTCCCGTGGTGACACTGGACACGCGCAACGCCTTCGAGGTCGACTACGGAACGTTCGAGAGTGCGATTGACTGGCGCATCGAGAAATTCTCGGAATTTCCGCAGGCCCTGCTGGACCACAAGGCCGAGCTCGAAGGCAAGACCGTGGTGAGTTTCTGCACCGGCGGCATCCGCTGCGAGAAGGCCGCCATCCTCATGCGCGAAGCAGGCCTGCCCCATGTGCTGCAGCTCGAAGGCGGCATCCTCAAGTACTTCGAGGAAACCGGCGGCGCACATTACCGCGGTGACTGTTTTGTGTTCGATGGCCGTGAGGCCCTGGCCCCCGATC
>CAUPRZ010000233.1:0-4576 GCA_963513855.1 uncultured Hylemonella sp. | reverse complement strand
GATTTTCAGGGGAGAGGAACTCAAGGGGCCAACTTCATAGACAATCACAGGGCCTGCTAACGCTAATTTCGCAAGATGCGAAGCGGATTAAAAAGGTAATGCGGTAGGCGCGTGGACGCCACCGGGGTAATCCCCGGCAAGTCCGCGCAACACCCCACATGGCCTTTTTAGCCGCAACCCCTAGGGAATGTACTTAAAACTGTGCCACTCGTTGTTGCACTCCTAGCCCAGGCGGCCTGCCTGGGCGTCGTCGCGCGCCTAGATTGGCGCAGTTTTAAGCACATTCGCACTTGCGAAATTAGCGTTAGCAGGCCCTAATTATCCCTGCCTGACAACCGCCCTCCACCCCACCCAGCAATGTCCGCCGTCTTCAACTTCACCTTTGTGCCCTGGTTCCGTTCGGTGGCGCCCTACATCCACAAGTTCCGCAACCAGACCTTTGTGGTGGGCGTGTGTGGCGAGGCGATCGCGGCGGGCAAGCTGCCGCACCTGGCGCAGGATCTGGCGCTGATCCAGAGCATGGGCGTGAAGATCGTGCTGGTGCACGGCTTCCGGCCCCAGGTGAACGAGCAGCTCAAGGCCAAGGGCCACGCGGCCAAGTATTCCCACGGCATGCGCATCACCGACGAGGTGGCGCTGGACTGCGCGCAGGAGGCTGCGGGCCAGCTGCGCTACGAGATCGAAGCCGCCTTCAGCCAGGGCCTGCCCAACACGCCCATGGCCGGCGCCACGGTACGGGTGCTTTCGGGCAACTTCATCACGGCGCGCCCCGTGGGCATCGTCGACGGCGTGGACTTCCAGCACTCGGGCCTGGTGCGCAAGGTGGACGTGGCCGGCATCAACCGCACCCTGGACATGGGCGCCATGGTGCTGCTCTCGCCCTTCGGTTTCTCGCCCACGGGGGAAGCCTTCCACCTGACCATGGACGAGGTGGCGACCAGCGTGGCCATGGCCATGCACGCCGACAAGCTGATCTTCGTGACCGAGATCCCGGGCATCCGCATGGACCCAACCCTGCCCGAGGGCGACGACAACCCCATCGACACCGAGCTGCCCCTGGCCGCGGCCGAGAAGATGCTGGCCACCCTGCCCGCGGCCGCCCTGCCCACGGACACGGCCTTTTACCTGCAGCACTGCGTGAAAGCCTGCAAAGGCGGCGTGGAACGCAGCCACATCATCCCCTTTGCGGTGGACGGTGCGCTGCTGCTGGAGATCTATGTGCACGACGGCATCGGCACCATGGTGGTGGACGAGAAGTTGGAAGAGCTGCGCGAGGCGACCCCCGATGATGTGGGCGGCATCCTGCAGCTGATCGAACCCTTCGAGAAGGACGGCACCCTGGTCAAGCGGGACCGCACCGAGATCGAACGCGACATCGGCAACTACACCATCGTGGAACACGACGGCGTGATCTTCGCCTGCGCGGCCCTCTACCCCTACCCGGAAGCCAAAACCGCCGAGATGGCCGCGCTGACCGTCTCGCCCGAATCCCAGGGCCAGGGCGACGGTGAAAAGATCCTCAAGCGGGTGGAACAACGCGCCAAGGCCATGGGCGTGGACAGCATCTTTGTGCTGACCACCCGCACCATGCACTGGTTCATCAAACGCGGCTTCCAGAACGTGGACCCGGACTGGCTGCCCGAGGCGCGAAAGCGCAAGTACAACTGGGACCGCAAGTCCCAGGTGCTGGTCAAGAAACTCTGAGAATTTCCGGCTCGCAGACCGGTGCCACGCAGGGCATGCGCAGCTCGAAGACCGAGCCCTGCCCTGGCTGGCTGCGCAGGCTAAGCTGGCCGCCCAGCACCCGCGTCACAGCGTTGAAGACGATGTGCAGGCCCAGACCCGTGCCGCCCTGCCCCAGCCGAGTGGTGAAAAAGGGCTCGAAGACCCTTTTCTGCAAGGCCTCGGGAATGCCCCGGCCGTTGTCGGCCACGCTGAACAGCAGCTCCTCGGCAGACAGCGCCTCACTGCGGATCGTGATGGTGCCGCCCTCGCTGCCGTCAAAGGCATGGGCCACAGCGTTGTCGATCAGATTGGTCAGCACCTGGCCCAGGGCACCGGGGTAACTGTCCAGCGTCAGGCCCTCGGCTAGCTGCAGCTCGACCCGGCAACTCATCTTGCGCAGCGTGGGCTGCAGGGTCAGCAGCACTTCGTCCACCACCTCGCGCAGCTCGAATCGGCGCCGTTGTGAACTGGTCTGGTCCACCGCCACCTGCTTGAAGCTGCTCACCAGCGTGGCGGCGCGCTGCAGATTGCGCAGGCTGATGGAGCAGGCCATCTCCACGGCCTCCCCCAGGCGCTGCAGGTCGGAGTAACGCATGTCCTCGCGGGCGATGGCGCGAAAATCCCGCAGGCGCTCGTTCAGCGTCGTGATGGCCATCAGCCCGTTGCCGATGGGGGTGTTGAGCTCGTGGGCCACACCGGCAACCAGATTGCCCAGGGCCGCAAACTTCTCGGACTCCACCAGCTGCTCCTGGGCCCGCTGCAGGTTCTGCACGGTGAGGTGCAGCTCCTCGGTACGGGTGGCCACGCGCTGCTCCAGCTCGGTGTTGAACTGCTGCAGCTCGCGCTCGATGCGCCGCTGCTCGGTGATGTCCACGCACATCATGAGCAGCAGGCGCTCGTCGCCGATCTCGGTCACCAGGGCCGAAAGCTGACAGAGGATGGAGTGGCCCTCACCGTCCAGGCACCAGGTCTCGAAGTCCTGCACGCGGCCATCGGCGTTCAGCTGCGCGATGAAACGCGGACGGTCTGTCATATCGGCCCACAGACTCAGATCCGCGCCATTGCGCCCCAGCACGTCCTCGCGGCGACGCTTGAAGAGCTGCTCCCAGGCGCGATTGACATTAACGAAGCGGTAGCCGTTGCTGGGGTCGCCCACCGACATGGGCGCGGGCGAGGCGTTGAAGATCGCTTCAAGCTTGAGTTCGTTGTTCCTCAGGTCCTGCTCGGCCCGCTTGCGCTGGGTGATGTCCACATCCATGCAGACAAAAATGGGCTGACCCGCCTCGCCCTGGATGACAAAGCTGCTGGCCAGGATGACGATGGGCGTGCCGTCGGCGCGCAGCATGTCGAATTCGACCGGCCCCTGCGGCTGTCCGCTGTGCTCGATCTCCTGCAGCGCACGCACAAAATCGACCGCCTGTTCACGGTTCTGGTAGAAGCGCAGCGTGTTGCTGGTGATGTTGTAGCCGACGGCCTGCTCGGCGCTGATGCCGTACATCTCGGCCGAAGCGTGGTTCCAGTACAGGATGGTGCCTTCGCGGTCGTACCACTGGATGGCCACCGAGGGTGTCCCCTCCAGCGTGGCCTTGAGGCGTGCCTCGCTGCGCAGCAAGGCGGCTTCGCGCTCGCGGATGACGCCCGCCATGCCGTCGAGGTCGGCTGCCAGTTCGCGGAACTCGGCCACATTGCCGGCATCCTCGTCCACGGAGGCCGACTCCCCACTGGCAATACGTCGGGCCTTGCGTGCCAGCGCGCGGAAGGGCTGACTCAGGCGCGCCGCCCAGACCGGCGCCAGCACCAGGCTGAGCAGCAGGGAGCCGCCGTAACCCAGCAGCACGATGAGCACCGTCAGACGGTAGCTGTAGAGGGCCATGCCTGATGGCAGGGCCGCGGCGATGACCCAGCCCAGCTTGGGGGAGACCACACCCCCCACCAGCACGCGCCGGCCCAGCACTTCGAAATAGGGCGGCGGCGGCTGGCCCCGTGAGATGGCCTGGAAAGCCGGATAACCGCCGAAGTCCGTCAAGGGCAGCGGGCGCGGGTCGGTGCTGGCCAGGCGCTTGCCGCGTCGGTCCAGCACCAGAACGCTGGCCTCATCGGTGTAGCCGATAGTCTTCATGATCTTGAGCAGGCGATCGCGCGAGAGTTCGCCGATCACGATGCGCGATCCGGCCACCATGGCCACGCCCACCGTCAGGTCGCCGCTGAGCACAGAGAGGTAGGTGTCGCTCCACAAGGCGTCGGGCGGCACACCGTCAGGACGCAGGCGTGCCTTTTGCGCACGGTACAGCCGGTTGGCCGAGAGGTCCAGGCCGCGCAGCGCCATGCCGGTCGGCACCACACGCTGACGCGGCAGGCCATAGGCCTCGACCCGGCCGTCCGCGCCGACCAGGGTCAGCGAGTCGAAGGTTGCGCCCGAGACCACGATGGCGTCGAGCAGGAATTTCAGGTCGGCTGGTGTACGCCCGGCCTGCACGGCGTACACCAAGGGCTCGATCTGGTGCTCCACCGACTCGATGTAGGCGTCCAGCAGGCGGTTAGTCTCGACCGCCGTGGTGTAAGCCTGTTCGCGTGCGCGCTGCTCCACCTGGGGCAGGCGTACCAGCAGGATGATGCTGGCCACGACGGTGAAGCTCAGGAGGGTGGCCGAGGCCAGCAGCAGGGCCAGGGAGGTCCGCAGGCTGATGGTGCGCATGCTCAGAACCTGTTCACACTAGTTCACCGTCACGTAACGCCCGTCCTTGACGACGGTGACGTAGTTGCGGCGCTGCACGTCGCCGTAGACGTCGAAGTTCCAGCGATCCTGCAGCCCTTCATAAGGGCCGGCCTGTAGCAGAAGCTGCTTGACGCT
>CAUPRZ010000232.1:0-4602 GCA_963513855.1 uncultured Hylemonella sp. | reverse complement strand
GGTTCTTGTGGTCCATGACCGTCTCCGGGCCCCGGGCGCCTGCACAGGAACCCTAGGGAAAACACTGATGAAAAGCGAGCAAAGCTTGCTTGAACTGGTTATATTTCATAACCATAATCGATTCCCGAAAGAAACGCAAGATGAAGAACCCTGACCTCCATTACGAACGCCGCGGCGAGCACCAGGAAATCGCCGTCATCCGCCTCACCCGGCTCGCCAAGCGTAACGCGCTCAACGACGGCCTGATCCTGGCCATTCGCCAGCTCTTCGAGAACATGCCCGAGGGCGTGCGCGCCGCCGTCATCGATGGCGAAGGCGATCACTTCTGCGCCGGCCTGGACCTCAGCGAACTGAAAGAACGCGACGCCGGCCAGGGCCTGCACCACTCGCGCATGTGGCACGCTGCACTGGAACAGGTGCAGTACGGCCCGGTGCCTGTCATCGCCGCGCTGCATGGCGCGGTGGTGGGTGGCGGCCTGGAACTGGCCAGCGCCTGCCATATCCGTGTGGCCGACGAGACCACCTTCTACGCCCTGCCCGAAGGCTCGCGCGGCATCTTCGTAGGCGGCGGCGGCGCGGTGCGCATCCCGCGCCTGATCGGCGCTGCACGCATGACCGACATGATGCTCACGGGTCGTGTCTACAACGCCGTCGACGGCGAAAAGATCGGCTTTGCCCAGTACCTCGTCCCCCAAGGCACGGCCTTCGACAAGGCCTTTGAGTTGGCGGTGCGGGTGGCGGAAAACGCGCCCCTGACCAACTACGCCCTGATCCACGCCCTGCCGCGTATTGCCGAGCAGCCGGCCGACCAGGGCTTCCTGACCGAAGCCATGATGGCCGCCATCGCCCAGAGCGCCCCCGAAGCCAAACAACGTGTGCGCGCCTTCCTCGACGGCAAGGCCGCCAAGGTCAGCAAGGGCTGACATCTCCCCGGATACGACACGACCCATGAGCGAGACCAAGACTACCCCGCGCTATCGCCCCGTGCCTTTTGGCGTGACCCGCGTTCAGGTGCGCGAAGGCGCACCCGGCACCCGTTATGTGCAGGCTGAACTGCCCCTGGGCGCCTACGCCCGCCGCCTGAGCGACTTCCTGATCCACTGGGCCGAAGCCGAACCCGAACGCAGCTTTATGGCGCGCCGTGTACAGCTGGGTGAAGGCCGCACCGGCGAGTGGCAACACATCAGCTACGCGCAGGCGCTGGACGCCGCGCGGCGCATCGGCCAGGCCCTGCTGGACCGCAAGCTCACAGCCGAGCGCCCCGTGGTGATCCTGAGCGAAAACACGCTGGAACATGCCCTGCTCTCGCTGGGCTGCATCTACGCCGGCATCCCCTACTGCCCGGTCTCACCGGCCTACGCCACGATCAGCCAGGACTACGACAAGCTCAGGCACGTGCTGAGCACCCTGACCCCAGGTCTGGTGTTTGCGGCCGATGGTGCGCGCTACGGCCGCGCCATCCAGGCCACGGTGGGTGCCAACGTCGAAGTGGTGCTGGCCCAGGGCGCCATCGAAGGCCGCCAGACCACCGCCTTCGATGTGCTGCGCAACACCCCGGCCACCGAGGCCGTGGACGCCGCCATGCACGCCGTGCGTCCCGACACCATCGCCAAATTCCTCTTCACCTCGGGCTCGACCAAGATGCCCAAGCCGGTGATCAACACCCACCGCATGTGGTGCGCCAACCTGCAGCAGATCACCCTGTCCCTTCCGGTGCTGACCGAGGCAGCGCCGATCTTTGTGGACTGGCTACCCTGGAACCACACTTTCGGCGGCAACCACAACGTGGGCCTGACGCTGAAACACGGCGGCACGCTCTATATCGACGACGGCAAGCCGACTGCCGCGCTGATCGGCGAGACGCTGCGCAACCTGCGCGAGATCGCCCCCACGCTGTACTTCAACGTGCCCACGGGTTTCGAGATGATCGCGCTGGCCATGAAAACCGACGAGGCGCTGCGCAAAAAACTGCTCTCACGCCTGCGGCTTTTCTTCTACTCGGGCGCCGGCCTGGCCCAGCCCATCTGGGACAGCCTGCACGCCACGGCCGAAGCCGAAGTCGGTGAACGCATCGTCATGAGCACCGGCTTGGGCATGACCGAGTCCGCACCCTCGGCCATGTTCACCAACAGCCCCAACGTCAAAGCCGGCGACATCGGCGCCCCCGTGCCCGGCATGACCCTCAAGCTGGTCGAGGTGGATGGCAAGATCGAGGTGCGCTACAAGGGCCCCAACGTCACGCCGGGTTACTGGCGCTCCGAGCAGGCCACACGCGAAACCTTTGATGAAGAAGGTTACCTCTGCACCGGCGATGCCGTGCAGTGGATCGACCCGCAGGACATCCACCGCGGCCTGAAGTTCGATGGCCGGATTGCCGAGGACTTCAAGCTCGCCACCGGCACCTTCGTCAGCGTGGGGCCCATGCGCGCCAAGGTCGTCGTGACCGGCGCGCCCTATGTGCAGGACGTGGTGCTCACGGGCCTGAACATGAAGGAAGTCGGCGCGCTGATCTTTCCCTCCCCCGCCTGTCGCGCCGTCAGCGGCTTGCCGGCCGACGCCCCCTGGGCGGAGGTGCTGGCCAGCGCCCCGGTACGTGATCGTTTCCAGGCTGTCCTCAACGAGCTGGCACGCCAGGCCACCGGCAGCGCCAATCGCGTCGCGCGCGCCCTGCTGCTGGCCGAGCCGCCCAGCATCGACAAGGGCGAGGTCACCGACAAGGGCTCGATCAACCAACGTGCCGTGCTCAAACACCGCGATGCACTCGTGCAGGCCTTGCACGATGGCACGGCTCCCGGCATCCTCCAACCTCAGGCATAAAAGCACCATGAAGATCGAAGGACAAGCAGCACTCGTGACCGGCGGCGCCTCGGGCCTGGGCGAAGCCACGGCGCGTGAACTCGCGCGCCTGGGCGCCAAGGTCGCCGTGCTCGACGTCAACGCTGCTCTCGCCGAAAAAGTAGCTGCCGAAATAGGTGGTGTGGCCTGCGTCTGCGACATCACCAACACCGACAGCGTCACCGCCGCACTGGCCCAAGCCGCCGCCGCCCATGGTCCGGCGCGCATCCTGATGAACATCGCCGGCATCGGTTCGGCCAAGCGCATCGTTGGCAAGGATGGCAAACCCGCGCCGCTGGAAGACTTCACGCGGGTGATCAACATCAACCTGATCGGCAGCTACAACATCAGCCGCCTCTTTGCCGCCGAGTGCGTCAAGCTGGCACCGCTGGATGACGGCGAACGCGGCGTGATGATGTTCACCGCCTCGGTCGCGGCCTTCGACGGCCAGGTCGGCCAGCAGGCCTACAGCGCCTCCAAGGGCGGACTGGTCGGCATGACCCTGCCCATGGCACGTGACCTGGCCCAGCACGGCATCCGCGTCTGCACCGTGGCGCCCGGTCTCTTTGCCACACCGCTCATGAAGGAGTTGCCCGAGGAAGTCCAGGCCAGCCTGGCCGCCTCCATCCCCTTCCCCAAACGCCTGGGCCATCCCGAGGAATTCGCCCAGCTGGCTGCCCACATCGTCAGCAACGGCCACCTCAATGGCGAAGTGATCCGTCTCGACGGCGCACTGCGCATGGCACCGCGCTAGGCTCTATACACTGATTCCCGTTCCCGCACCACCAACCACAGCACAGGAGACAAACCATGATGCAACGTCGCACTTTTGTTCAAGCCGCCGCCGGCGCCACCGCCCTGGCCGCTTTGCACCCGCTGGCCGCTCTGGCCCAGATCGCCCAGCCCAAGATCTACTACGGTTTCCCCGCCGGCAGCGCCGGTGACAACCTGGCCCGCCGTGTGGCGGACAAGCTGGGCGGCACGCCATACGCCAGCAACAACGCCGTGGTGGAAAACAAGCCCGGTGCTGGCGGCCGTATCGTGCTCGAATTGCTCAAGAGCTCGCCCGCAGATGGTTCCGTCCTCACGCTGGCCCAGGCCTCGGCCCTGACCATCTACCCCCACGTCTACACCAAGATGAACTACACGATGGACGACTTCCTGCCCATCTCCATCGGTGCGCAGATGATCTTCGCGCTGGCCATCGGCCCGCTGGTGCCCGAGAGCGTCAAGACGCTCAAGGACTTCGTGGCCTGGGCCAAGGCCAACCCCGAGAAGTCCAGCTTCGGCTCCCCGGGTGCGGGCTCCATGCCGCACTTTGTCGGCGCGCTGTTCGGCATCAACGCCGGCATCACCTTCCAGCACGTACCCTTCCGCGGCTCGCTGCCGGCCGTGAACGACGCCGTGGGCGGGCAGATCGCCGCCTGCGTGACACCTACGGGTGATTCGCTGGCCCATGCACGTGCGGGCAAGCTGCGCATCCTGGCCGTCTCCGCGCCCAAGCGTGTGGCCGCCCCCGACGCGCCGACCTTCGCCGAGCAGGGTTACCCCGAGATCGTGGCCGAGGAATGGTTCGGTTTCTTCGCACCGGCCAAGACACCCGCCAACATCATCAACGCCGCCAACACGGCCATCCGGACCGCGCTGAATGATCAGGCCGTGGTCAGTGGCCTGGCCAACCTCGGCCTGGTGACGGCAGGCAGCTCGCCGCAGGACATGCGCAACTCCCTGGACTCCGAGTTCAAGCGCTGGGGTCCGCTGGTCAAG
>CAUPRZ010000231.1:0-4604 GCA_963513855.1 uncultured Hylemonella sp. | reverse complement strand
GCTTGACCAGGTTGGCCCGGATGCGCGAAAGGTCACCTTCCGGCAGGGCACTGAGCCGCTGGTAGAGCAGATCGGCGACGGCCAGGTTGAGGACCGAATCCCCCAGGAATTCCAGGCGTTCGTTGTGATCCGCCGCAAAACTGCGGTGCGTGACCGCGCGCACCAGCAGGGCGGCATCGGAAAATTGATGCTGCAGGCGGGCCTGCAGGGCGGTCAGTCCATCCTGCACGCTATTTGGTACTTCCTTCGTACTTGAGCGTCAGCCAGGCCGGGCCGGCCAGGTGGATCTCACGCTCGTAGGCGAAGCTGACCATCACTTTGTCACCATTTTTGGTAACGTTGAGGTCCTTGCCCGAAACCGACTTGATGTCGTCAACCGCAGATGCCTTGTCAAATGTGGCTCGTACATCAGCCACCGTCCCACCTTCGGAAGCAGCCTTCTTGGCCGCCTTGTGAATGGCTTGAAGCTCGATCAGTGTCGGAACGACCTGGGCCAGGACCACCCCGCTCACCGCAAGAATGCCGCCGATGAACAGCAGGCCGATGAAGGTGATGCCGCGCTGTCCCGATCTCAAATGCCTAACCATAGTTTCCCCCGTCTTAGAGTCATAGATATCAGTTGAAGGAGCCAATGCGCTTGAGGTTGCCGAAATTCATCCAGACCAGGAAGGCCTTGCCCACGATGTTCTGGTCCGGCACAAAGCCCCAGTAGCGCGAATCCAGCGAATTATCGCGATTGTCGCCCATCATGAAATAGTGGCCTTCGGGCACCTTGCAGACCACCCCCTCCACGCTGTAACGGCAATTGTCACGGAAGGGGAAGTCACCGATCTCGGCCTCGGAAAAACCACCACGACGGTCCGTATCCACAATCAGACGGTGCGGTTTCTCCCCCAGGGTCTCGCCATATTGCTTGAAATAGCGCATGGCGTCCTCGTCGAAAAATTCAGGCAAGGCCTGGGTCGGCACCGGCTGACCGTTGAGGGTCAGGCGCTTGTTCAGGTAGGCCACCTCGTCGCCGGGCACACCAATCACACGCTTGATGTAGTCCTGGCTGGGACGAGGCGGGTAACGAAACACCATGACATCACCCCGCTGAGGCTTGTTGCCCTCGGTGATCCTGGTGTTGAGCACGGGCAGGCGGATGCCGTAGTGGTATTTGTTGACCAGGATCAGGTCACCCACCAGCAGGGTCGGGATCATGGAGCCCGAAGGAATCTTGAAGGGCTCGAACAGGAAGGAGCGCAGCAGGAAGACCACCACGATGACCGGAAACAGGCCGGCCGTCCAGTCCAGCCACCAGGGCTGGGCCAGCAGATGCTCACGGGCCTGGCTCAGCTCGCCCCCTTCATCGCTGCGCAAACCCAGTTTGTCGTTGTCGGCGCGGCGCTGCTGCGTCTCAGCCTCCAGGCGGGCTGCTGCAGTCTGGCGCTGCGGCAGGAAATAAAAACGTTCGGCCAGCCAGTACAGGCCCGTCACGACCGAGGCCAGAAACAGCAGCAGGGCGAAATTGCCTTCGATATGCCCAAAGTACCAGGCACCGATATAGCCGGCAAAAGCGGCCAGGATGGCGGCGGTCAGAATCTGCATCACTCCTCCACCTGCAGAATGGCCAGGAAGGCCTCTTGGGGTACCTCGACCGAACCGATCTGCTTCATGCGTTTCTTGCCCGCTTTTTGTTTCTCGAGGAGCTTCTTCTTGCGGCTGATGTCGCCGCCGTAGCATTTTGCCAGCACGTTCTTGCGCAAAGCCTTGATGTTCTCGCGCGCGATGATGTTGGCGCCGATGGCAGCCTGGATGGCCACGTCGAACTGCTGGCGACTGATGATCTCGCGCATCTTGGCCGCCACCGCACGGCCGCGGTAAGTCGCCTGACTGCGGTGCACGATGATGGACAGGGCATCGACCTTCTCACTGTTGAGCAGGATGTCGACCTTCACCACGTCCGAGGCGCGGTATTCCTTGAACTCGTAGTCCATGCTGGCGTAACCACGGCTGACCGACTTGAGCTTGTCGAAGAAGTCCAGCACGATCTCGCCCAAAGGTAGTTCGTAGGTCAGCATGACCTGGCGGCCGTGGTAGGCCATATTGAGCTGCACGCCGCGCTTCTGGTTGGCCAGGGTCATGACCGGGCCCACATATTCCTGCGGCATGTACAGATGCACGGTCACGATGGGCTCGCGTATCTCCTGGAGCTGGCTCTGATCCGGCATCTTGGACGGGTTCTCGACCATGAGGACTTCACCATCCCCCCGGAGCACCTGGTAGACCACGCTGGGCGCGGTGGTGATCAGGTCCTGGTCGAATTCACGCTCCAGCCGCTCCTGCACGATTTCCATGTGCAGCAAACCCAGAAAGCCACAGCGGAAACCGAAGCCCAGCGCCTGTGACACCTCGGGCTCGAAATGCAGAGAGGCGTCGTTGAGCTTGAGCTTTTCCAGGCTGTCGCGCAGGGCTTCGTACTGATTGGCTTCGGTCGGGTACAGACCGGCGAACACCTGAGGCTGAATCTCCTTGAAGCCGGGCAGCGCCTCGGTGGCTGGCCCTGCATTGTTGGGCAGCTTCTTTTCCAGCGTCACGGTATCGCCCACCTTGGCCGCCTGCAATTCCCGGATACCGGCAATGATGTAACCCACCTCGCCAGCCCGCAGCGACTCACGCGGCTGGTTGGCCGGCGTGAACACCCCTAGGCTGCCAGCTTCATAAACGGCATTGGCGGCCATCAGTCGGATGCGCTCGCCCTTGAGCAGGCGGCCGTCGACCACGCGCACCAGCATCACCACCCCGACATAGCTGTCGAACCAGCTGTCGACGATCATGGCGCGCAGCGGGCCGTCCGGATCACCTTTGGGCTCTGGAATCCGGGCCACGATGGCCTCCAGGATCTCGTCCACACCCATGCCGGTCTTGGCCGAACAGGGGATGGCGTCGTCCGCATCAATGCCGATCACATCCTCGATCTCGGCCTTGGCATTCTCGGGATCGGCATTGGGCAGATCCATCTTGTTGAGCACCGGCAGCACTTCCACGCCCAGTTCCAGCGCGGTGTAGCAGTTGGCCACGGTCTGCGCTTCGACACCCTGGCTGGCGTCCACCACCAGCAACGCGCCTTCGCAAGCCGACAGCGACCGGCTGACTTCGTACGAGAAGTCCACGTGACCCGGTGTGTCGATCAGGTTGAGGTTGTAGACCTGACCATCACGGGCCTTGTATTGCAGCGCAGCGGTCTGCGCCTTGATGGTTATCCCACGCTCTTTTTCGATGTCCATGGAGTCCAGCACCTGGGCCTCCATCTCGCGGTCCGCCAATCCACCACAGCGCTGGATCAGCCGGTCTGCCAGCGTCGATTTGCCATGATCGATGTGCGCGATGATCGAAAAATTTCTGATGTGCTTCATCAAGGGAAACGCTTAAGTGATTGAATTTAAAAAGGCGCAGGCAAGAAAAAAGGGCGCGTCGGGTAGTGACGCGCCCTGAACCAACAATCTATGGCAACTGCGATAGTTGGAGCTTCATTGTAGGCAAAAAGCCCCCTCCGTACAGTCCGCAAAATCCCAAATTTCGGTCGTTGCAGCGTCGCAACATGAATTTATCAACAGCTTATCAACAAAATTAAAGAAGAAGAGTTGGACAAGTTGTGGGCGATCTGTGGATCAGCCTGATGAGCACTCATGGGATCCCGCATGGTGGTTTGAAAGCTGGGCTATATGCAAGAAATCCGCATCCAGCACCCCGCTATTCTAACCAAATTGCCCAGCAAAGGCTGTAAGTCAGTAAACACAAACTTATTTAATGGTTTCAGACACAGAGAAAATTCTGAAAATATTTTCTGTGGTCCTGGCAGGACAGCTAAAGCCCTCAAATCCGACTCGATTGGAGGGCCTCCTAGACCTCAGCGTTGCGGCCGGATCACGGCGTATTGCGCCCACTCGCCGCGCCGGAACAGCACATGCACAGGCTTGCTCTTGTCCAGCTTGGTCAGCAGGGCCTCGAATTCACGCACAGTGCCGACCTCGACATTGCCCAGGGACAGAATCACATCCCCCTCGCGCAGGCCGGCCCGGGCCGCGGCTTCCACCGCCGCCTCGACCCGCACCCCGCCCTTGAGCTTGAGCTCTTTCTTCTGGGCGTCGCTCAGTTCGGTCACGGTCAATCCCAGCGCCGTGGCGGCAGCCGTGCGCGGCTTCTCTTCCTTTTCCTTGCGGGCCACCGGCTTCTCGGCCTCGAACTCGCCAATGACCACGGTCAGATCCTTGGCCGCACCACGACGGAAGACCGTCAAGGTGCTACGCGTACCAGGCTTGAGGCTGCCCACCATACGCGGCAGATCGGTGGATTTCTCGATGGCCCTGCCATCCAGCTTGGTGATGATGTCGCCCGCCTCCACGCCAGCCTTCTCGGCCGGTGCGCCCGCCTCCACGCCACGCACCAGGGCACCCTGGGGCTTGCCCAGACCGATGGCCTCGGCCACCTCCTTGGTCACCTGGTCGATCTGCACACCGATGCGACCACGTGTCACGCGCCCGCTGGCACGCAACTGCTCGCTCACACGCATGGCCTCGTCGATCGGAATCGCAAAGGCAATGCCCATATACCCGCCGGAG
>CAUPRZ010000230.1:0-4604 GCA_963513855.1 uncultured Hylemonella sp. | reverse complement strand
CGCCATCTCGGGCATGGTCTCCAGCCTGGACCCGCACTCGCAGTACTTCGACAAGAAGTCCTACAAGGAATTCCGCGAAGGCACGAGCGGCCGTTTTGTCGGCGTGGGCATCGAGATCACGCAGGAAGACGGCCTGGTCAAGATCGTGTCGCCGATTGAAGGCTCGCCCGCGCACCGCGCCGGCCTCAAGACCAATGACCTGATCACCCGCATCGACGACACCGCCGTCAAGGGACTGACGCTCAACGAGGCCGTCAAGCGCATGCGTGGCGAGCCCAACACCACGGTCATGCTGACCATCTTCCGCAAGGACGAAAACCGTTCCTTCCCGGTCACCATCACCCGCGAAGAAATCAAGACCCAGTCGGTCAAGGGCAAGGTGATCGAACCCGGTTACGGCTGGATCCGCCTGAGCCAGTTCCAGGAGCGCACAGTCGACGACTTCGTGCGCAAGATGGAAGAAATCTACAAGCAGGAGCCCCAGCTCAAGGGCCTGGTGCTGGACCTGCGCAACGACCCGGGCGGCCTGCTCGACGCGGCCGTGGCCATCTCGGCCGCCTTCCTGCCCGAGAACGTGACCGTGGTGTCCACCAACGGGCAGCTGGCCGAAAGCAAGTTCACCTTCAAGGCCGCGCCCGAGTACTACCAGCGCCGCGGCAGCGGCGATCCGCTCAAGCGCCTGCCGGCCGCCCTCAAGAAGGTGCCGCTGGTGGTGCTGGTCAACGAAGGCTCGGCCTCGGCCAGCGAAATCGTGGCCGGCGCCCTGCAGGACCACAAGCGCGCCACCCTCATGGGCAGCCAGACCTTTGGCAAGGGTTCGGTGCAGACTGTGCGCCCCCTGGGCCCCGACACCGGTCTCAAGATCACCACGGCCCGCTACTACACGCCCTCGGGCCGTTCCATCCAGGCCAAGGGCATCCTGCCCGACGTCATGATCGACGAGACCGCCGAAGGCAATATCTTCTCCCTGCTGCGCACCCGCGAAGCCGACCTGGACAAGCACCTGAGCAGCGGCCAGGGCGCCGAAGTCAAGGACGAAGCCCGCGAGAAGGCACGCGACGCCGCGCTCAAGAAACTCGAGGAAGAGGCCAAAAAACCGGCCGCCGAGCGCAAGCTGCCCGAGTTCGGCAGTGACAAGGACTTCCAGCTCCAGCAGGCCCTGAACCAGCTCAAGGGCCAACCGGTCCTGGTCAGCAAGACCCAGACCGAGCGCAAAGAGGAATCAAAGGAAAACTAAACGCGAATTGAGGCCATGCTCACGCAGCGGCCTCTTGCGAATGTTTCCATGACAGATGATCAGCTGCTGCGCTACTCGCGGCACATCCTGCTGGACGAGATCGGCATCGAGGGCCAGCAGCGCATCCTCGACAGCCACGCGCTCGTCATCGGCGCCGGCGGCCTGGGCTCCCCGGTCGCGCTCTATCTGGGTTCGGCCGGCGTGGGCCGCCTCACCGTGGTCGACCACGACACGGTGGACGTGACCAATCTGCAGCGTCAGGTGGCCCACAGCATGGCGCGTGTGGGCAGTCTCAAGGTCGATTCGATCCGCCAGGCCGTGGCTGCGCTCAACCCCGAGGTACAGGTCCGCACCGTGGCACAACGGGCCGACGCGGCCCTGCTGTTGCAGCTGGTGGCCGAGGCCGACGTGGTGCTCGACTGCAGCGACAACTACAGCACCCGCCAGGCCATCAACGCCGCCTGTGTGCAGCAGCGCAAGCCCCTGGTCTCGGGCGCGGTCATCCGCTTCGACGGCCAGCTGGCCGTCTACGACCCGCGCGATGTGGCCTCCCCCTGTTATGCCTGTGTCTTCGATCCGCGCGAGCCCTTCGAGGAAACGCTGTGCTCCACGCTGGGCGTGTTCGCGCCGCTGGTGGGCATCATCGGCACCCTGCAGGCAGCCGAAGCGCTCAAGCTGCTGTCCGGTGCCGGCACCGCACGGACAGGCCGCCTGCTCATGCTCGATGGCCGGCACACGGACTTCAGCGAAGTGCGCCTGCCGCGCAACCCGGCCTGCCCGGTCTGCGGTCAGCCCCATTGAGCGGATCGGTACGCCGTCGAGTGTGCGGAAAGCCCGATTTGCGGGCCAGGCCAGGCCGAATTCGGCGCCTCGCCAGACAGGGCTCCTGTTAGACTTTGTCACCCGAAACCGGACACCCGACGTGACCTCCCCCGCCTCCCTCATGCTGGACCTGCACGCCCTGCGTCTGGACGACGCACGCGCGCTGCTGGAGCACGGCGGGGCGGAACTGCCAGCCCCGGAACGGGGTGCAGCCCCCTATCTGCAGCACATCATCGACGGCCTGTGCGAGCTCTCGCTGCGTGATCCGCTGACCGGCCTGGCCAACCGGCGCCATTTTCGCGCCGTGCTCTCGCGTGAGATCGAAATCGTGGCGCGTTCCGGCAACTCGGCCCTGCTGCTGATGCTGGACATCGACCACTTCAAGAAGGTGAACGACACCCACGGCCATCTGGCCGGCGACCAGGTGCTGCAGGCCGTGGCGCGCTGCATCGCCGGCTGCGTGCGTCCGCAAGACACTGTGGCGCGCTACGGCGGCGAGGAATTTGCCATCGTCATGCCCGACTGCCAGGCCGCCTATGGCGAGACCGTGGCCGAACGCATCCGCCAATCGATCGCCGCACTGTCCATCCCGGTGAGCCCGCTGCTCAATCTGCAGATCACCACCAGCGTGGGCGGCGCCTTCGCCCCGGTCTGGGTGCGCTCCACTTCCGATCTGTGGACCGAACGCGCCGATACCCAGCTCTACCTGGCCAAGGCCCAGGGCCGCAACAGGGTCTGCATCGACCACCAGCAAGTCATCTCCGTGAGTGCAGAAGAAAAAAACCTGCTGTTCGGCAGCCTGGCCGCAGCAGAAAGTGCCTGGGGTGAACCCAGCGACAACAACACACCGAGGTTCAGCTGATGAGTGAGGAACTGGACAAGGACAAAGCGGCACCCGCTTCCGTGCCCCTCAAACCCCTGGGCAAGGTGCTGGCCATCACCAGCGGCAAGGGTGGCGTGGGCAAGACCTTTGTGTCGGCCAACCTGGCCGCCGCGCTGGCGCGGCGCGGCCTGCGCGTGCTGGTGCTCGACGCCGACCTGGGCCTGGCCAATCTGGACGTGGTGCTCAACCTCTATCCCAAGACCACCCTGCACGATGTCTTCACCGGCAAGGCCAAGCTGGAAGAGGCCATCATCAAGGCGCCGGGTGGCTTCTCGGTGCTGCTCGCGGGTTCGGGCATGGTCGAATACTCGCGCCTCACACCCGAGGTGCGCGACGAATTCCTGCGCGTGATGGAAAGCCTGGTGCCGCGTTTTGATGTGGTGCTGCTCGACACCGGTGCCGGCATCTCGGACGTGGTGCTGTTCGCGGTCTCGCTGGCTTCGGAAGTGCTGCTCGTGGTCACACCCGAGCCCACCTCGCTGACCGACGCCTACGCCACCATCAAGGTGCTCGTAGGTCAGCAGAAGCGCCAGAACATTCGCATGATCATCAACCAGACGGCACGCCCCGGCGACGGCCGCGCCATCACCATGCAGCTGCAGCAGGTGGTGGACCGCTTCGTGCCGGGTGAGCCGGGCAAACCGGTCAAGCTGATCCATGTGGGTGACATCCCGGTTGATCCCTCGGTACGCCAGGCCATCATGCGCAGACAGCTGCTGATGCAGGTCACGCCGGGTTGCCCGGCCGGCCTGGCCCTGGTGCAGCTGGCCGGCAAGATCGAAGACACGGTCATCCCCAAAAACAGCTGAGGCTCATACCTTACTACGCCAAAACTGGCGAAGAAATCGTAGCGAGCAGCCCGAGTGCAAGGCGGACGGAGCGGAGGAACCGGAACGTACTTCAGGTACGTGAGGATGTCGAGCACCGCCCGCCCAACGCCGCGATCGGGTTGCGCAGTAGATTTATTCGCCAGTTTTCAGCTGCGTCCGATGATGGACGCCGTCGCCATCAACTCTTCCAAGAGCGCCAGCGACACCTCGCCAGACACGGCGTAGGGATCGAGCTCTGGCCTCTCGGAGTACTTCAGCAGGATGGACGTGTTGATGCGCGCCAGATTGACCTGGCCCATGGTCCAGCCACCGAAGCGGCGCTCGGTGATCTCCTCGTAGTGCAGAAGCACCACGTCCTTGTGCCGCGCGTCGCGCTGGATGTGGCCATACAGATCGCTGACCGCATTGCGCCCACCCTCGATGGCCTGCAGAAAGATGCCTGCGCCGTAACAGAGGATGCCCGTGATGCCGCAGCTCGGGTTGTACTGGCGCGAATGCGCAAGAATGTTCTCGATGGCTTCCGGGCTGGTGTCGACAGCACGACTGGCGTAAAGCAGGCGGACGAGCATGATCAGGATCTCTGAGGTATCAAGGACAGGAATTCGCGACGCAGGTTCGGGTCTTTCAGGAACACGCCGCGCATGACCGAGTTGATCATCTTGCTGTCCATGTCCTTCACGCCACGCCAGGCCATGCAGTAGTGGCTGGCCTCCATGACGATGGCCAGGCCGTCGGGCTGGGTCTTGTCCTGGATCAGGTCGGCCAGCTGCACCACGGCTTCTTCCTGGATCTGCGGTCGACCCATGATCCACTCGGCCAGGCGCGCGTACTT
>CAUPRZ010000229.1:0-4610 GCA_963513855.1 uncultured Hylemonella sp. | reverse complement strand
ATATCGGCATCCACGGCGCCCATCGGACCGATACCAAGAGAGTTGATCCCATACTGCAACCCCAGATTTATGCCTTCTACAAGCATCACATCGGGGAACGCTTCAATGCGCATGTCATCAACACGGCGCTTTATGAAATGGACGACGCCAGCTCCCTGCTGCGGGTCTACGACCCAGTTCGTAGCGCCCAAAGGCTGCCCTATCACTGCAAATCCGGCCAGACGCCTCGAAAGTCATGCACCGAATTTCCAGGTGCGGATGCCATCAACACGGGCATCGTCACACATGCCGATCTTGTCAAACTGGAGCTTCCAGCGGCTTTCCGACCTGCCAACCGGCTGCTCGGACAGGAACTGAGCGAGGAGATAGGGGACCTGCCCACTCACCTAGCCGAGCTGGGCACCCGGACCTGCTCGAACGATGCCTGCAAGGCCACCGTTCTCAAGTTTTCCGGTCAAGCTGAGAACCGTGCCATCGCTACACCGGTGAAAGGCAAGGGGTACGGCCTGAGCTACAACCGGGACACTCCCATGCAGGCCCTGGCTATGTCGGTCTATGCCTGCAACCATGCCAGCAAGCAAACCGCCCGTCTGTGCGAGGCACAGCTGGTGAACGACTTCGACGCACGAAACCTCTACAGCACAGCAGACGCGCTTCATCAAAGCGCTCTCACCGGGCTCAAAGTACCCGCGGAAAAATTCTTTGCCAATGAGGAATTCGGGGGCGGACTCACCACAGCCAAAGGTTTGCGGACAGAGAAATTCCTGGACATCACGCCCCGATCCCTGGATGGCATAGAAACCCTGGGCACGCAGCAGCTCGCGGTAGCGCTCCTGTCGCCAGAACCTCCGACCATCGTCGATGTTCTGGGTGCTCCTGATATGCTCCCTGGCGCCCACCTGCTGCTCTACGGAGGCAGCGCACGGCCCGATGCCGCGCAGGATGCAGATATCGAGCAACGTTACGCCGCCCTGCTGCAACTGATCGCACCGGACAAGAACCGCCCGCTCGTCTTCTACTGCCACAGCCGCAATAGCTGGTTCTCCGCCAACGCCACCCTGCGCGCCCAAAAACTCGGCTACACGAAAGTAGCCTGGTACCGCGGTGGCCTGGAGAGCTGGAAAGCTGCTAACCTGCCCACTGCGCCTGCAACAGTTCGCGCTGTACTAATGCCACCACCATGAGTTTCGACCCCATCAAGATCGGCATCGTCTCCATCAGCGACCGCGCCTCTACCGGCGTCTACGAAGACAAGGGCCTGCCCGCCCTGCAGGACTGGCTCACGCGCGCGCTCAAGAACCCCATCAGCTTCGAGCCGCGCCTGATCCCCGACGAGCAGGCGCGCATCAGCACCACGCTGATCGAGCTGGTCGATGCCGGCTGTTCCCTGGTGCTCACCACGGGTGGCACGGGACCCGCCTTGCGCGATGTGACGCCCGAGGCCACGCTGGCTGTGGCGCACAAGGAAATGCCGGGCTTTGGCGAGCAGATGCGCCAGATCAGCCTGAAGTTCGTGCCCACCGCCATCCTTTCGCGCCAGGTGGCCGTGATCCGCGACAAAAGCCTGATCATCAACCTGCCGGGCCAGCCCAAGTCCATCCAGGAAACGCTCGAAGGGCTGAAGGACGCCGAGGGCAAGTCCATCGTCGCCGGCATCTTTGCCGCCGTGCCCTATTGCGTGGACCTGATCGGCGGGCCGTATATGGAAACGAACGACGAGGTCTGCAAGGCCTTCCGCCCCAAGTCGGCGATCCGCGCGCCGAAATCCTGAGTCGATGCCGCTGATGCACATCCTGCTCGCGCTGGCCGTGGTCGCGGTCTGGGGCAGCAACTTTGTGGTCATCAAGTTCGGCCTGAGCGAGCTGCCGCCCCTGCTGCTGGCGACCATGCGCTTTCTGCTCAGCGCCCTGCCCTGGCTCTTGTTCATCAAACGCCCGGCCGTGGCCTGGCGTTACCTCGTGGGCTATGGCGTGCTCATGGGGTTCATGTTCGGCCTGCTCTTTCTGTCCCTGCGCTCCGATGTCACACCGGGCCTGGCCTCCCTGCTCATGCAGTCCCAGGTCTTCATGACCCTGCTGCTCGTGGCCTGGCTGCAGCACGAGCGCATGCCGCGTGTGCAGTTCGCCGGCCTGACCCTGGCCACCACGGGTTTTGCGCTGATCGCCTGGCAGAGTTTTGCCCAGACCCACGCCGACGTCACGCCCCTGGGCCTGGGTCTCGCGCTCAGCGGCGCCCTCTGCTGGGCCTGTGCCAATGTGGTCTCGCGCAGCATCGGCCGTGTGGACATGCTGGGTTTCATGGTGTGGAGCAGCGTGTTTGCGGTACCGCCCCTGCTGGGCTTGAGCCTGTACTTCGAAGGACTGGCCGCCATCACCGAGGCCCTGCCACGCGCCAGTCTGGCCGCCTGGGCCGCCATGCTCTGGCAGGCCTTGGGCAATACGCTGTTCGGTTTTGGCGCCTGGGGCTGGCTGCTGGCGCGCCACCCTGCCGCCACCATCACGCCCATGGCGCTACTGATTCCGGTCTTTGGCATGGGCTCTTCGGCCTTGATCCTGGGTGAACCCCTGCAGGCCTGGACACTGGGCGCCGCGGCGCTGGTGATGGCCGGGCTGATGGTCAACGTGCTGGGCAGCCGCCGCGCGGCCTGAGACACGGGGCTACTTGCCCACCCGCTGATTGAACTTGTCTAGCCCGTCGTTACAGGGCTTCAGGGACAATTCTTAACTTCCGCCCCATTGCGCATACTAACCATGACCCCACTGCTACCCCGGATCGAACTCGAAAGTGCTCCCCATCCCACAGCTGCCGTCATCTGGTTGCACGGCCTGGGCGCGGACGGCAATGACTTTGCCCCCATCGTGTCGCAGATGGATTTGAGCGGCTGCCCGCCGATACGCTTTGTGTTCCCACACGCACCCAGCATTCCTGTCACGATCAATGGCGGCCATGTGATGCCAGCGTGGTACGACATCATGGGCTTGAACCTGGTCGACCGCCAGGATGACCGGGGTATCCAGAAGTCCGAATCGGCCATCAAGGCCTTGATCGAACACGAAGTGGCGCGCGGCATTGCATACGAGCGCATCGTGCTGGCCGGCTTCAGCCAGGGCTGTGCGATGGCCCTGCACACCGGCTTGCGCCTGCAGCACCGTCTGGCAGGACTCATGGCCCTGTCAGGCTACCTGCCTTTGGCAGACCGCTTTGCGAACGAGCGCCATGCGGCCAACGCCCACACGCCCGTGTTCATGGCGCACGGCACGCAAGACCCGGTGGTGATACTCCAGCGTGGTGAAGAGTCACGCGACGCATTAATGCGGCTGGGCCACCCCGTGCAGTGGCACACCTACCCCATGCCCCACAGCGTGCACCCGCGCGAGATCGCGGACATCGCCGCGTTCTTGTCTCAGGTGCTGGGGAAGGCCTGAAAAAGTAGCGCGCTGCGCCGGCCCCCCGTCAGTCAGCCGCTTATTTGCCGACCAGCTGGTTAAGCTTGTCTTTTTCGAACTGCTCTTGACGCGCAGCGTCGCCGGGCACGCAGTCGGCCACCGGTTTGCCCGCGGACAGTTTCTCGATGGCCTGCCACAGCAGCGCGATCTGGTGTTCCTGCGAGGAGGCGTTGTCGATCAGGCCCTTCATGGCCTGGCCCAGTGGATCGTCATCCAGCGTGATGCCGTAGGCCGAGAACTTCTTTTCCGGGGCGGTCACGTCGGCGCTTTCGCCGGCCTTGGACGGGATGATGCGCGCCGGGATGCCCACCGCCGTGGCGCCCGCGGGCACCGGCTTGATCACCACCGCATTGCTGCCGATCTTGGCCCCATCACCCACTTCAAAACCGCCCAGCACCTTGGCGCCGGCACTGACCACCACGTCTCGGCCCAGGGTGGGGTGGCGTTTGGCGCCCTTGTAGAGCGAGGTGCCGCCCAGCGTGACCCCGTGGTAGATGGTGCAGCCGTCGCCCACTTCGGCGGTCTCGCCGATGACCACGCCCATGCCGTGGTCGATGAAAACCCGCTCGCCGATCTTGGCGCCCGGATGGATCTCGATGCCCGTGAGCCAGCGGCCGATGTGCGAGATGAAACGCCCCAGCCACTTCAGGCCGTGCGTCCAGCACCAATGCGCACCACGGTGCAGCGTCAGCGCGTGCAGGCCGGGATAGCAGGTCAGCACCTCCCAGGCGGTCCGGGCGGCCGGGTCGCGATCAAGGATGCACTGGATGTCGGAACGGAGGCGTTTGAACATGACGGCAGTTTATCGCTTGGCCCGCTCGGCTGTCTCCAGCATGGCCTTGGCAACACCTCTCAAAATATGGATTTCTTCACGACTTGGCTGGGCGCGATTGAAAAGCGCGTTGAGCCGTGGCATGAGCTTCTTGGGCGCCTCCGGGTCGAGAAAGTCGATGGCCACCAGGGCCTGCTCCAGATGCGCCAGCATACCGGCCACCTGGGGGGCATCGGCCAGCACGGGCGGGGCCGTGGCTTCCTGCACGGCATAAGCCCCCAGAGCCAGGCGCCATTCATAGGCGATGAGCTGCACCGCGGCCCCGAGATTCAGGGAGCCGAACTTCGGGTTGGTCGGAATGCTGAGGCAGACATGGCTGCGGTAGACATCCT
>CAUPRZ010000228.1:0-4642 GCA_963513855.1 uncultured Hylemonella sp. | reverse complement strand
GTGGAAGCGTGGGGATGCGGCTTCATGGCGTGGGCAGGGTCAGCACCAGGGTGCCACTCCAGGTCACGGGACTTTGGGCGGCCCCGCGTTGCAGCCGGGCCTGGCTCACGCTGGCCTGGGTTTGCTGGCGCGCCTGGGTCAGCCAGGTGGCCAGGGCCTCGGCCGGCACCTGCTGCAGGGTCAGGGTGGCCTGGGCACCGTTGAGCTGCAGCTGGGCCGCCGTGCCCAGTTGCGCACGCACCTGGGATTCCAGCGCACGTCCCGCGTCGCGTACCGTGTTTTTCGGTGCCTGCTGCAGCGCGCGTGCCTGGGCCTGCTGCTGGCGCATCTGGGCGAGCTGTTGGTCCAGACGCGCGTGTTCCTCGCCGGCCTTGCGCAGGGTCTGCAGCGGCGGCGCCAGCAGCAGCCACCAGCACAGGGCGGGCAGCAACACGGCCGCGGCGAGCCCGATGAGGCGGCGTTCGCGCGCCTGCAGGCGCGCCCAGTGGGCGCGCAGGGCGGCCAGACGGGCGGCGGTGTTCATGGAGGGCTCCCGATTTCGATCAGCCAGTCCGGGCCTTCGGCACGCAGGGCGTAACCCAGGGTCTGCAGGCGTGCGCTGAGCGTGGCGATTTCCAGCGCGCTGAGGGTTAGGCCCTGCAGCCGGGTCAGGCCGGCCTGGAAGGCCATGCCCTGTGGGGCCAGCGGCCCGGGCGCGGCGCTGGCCAGGGCCATCAGCATGGTGTCGAAGTCGCGCGCCGTGGCCGTGCCCGAGGTCTGCAGCAGGAGGCCCAGCTGGCGTTCCATCTGGCGCGGCGCGTCCAGCACCACGGGCGTTTCAGGAAAGGTCTGCAGCAGGATGTCGCGCTGGGCCTGGCGTTTCTCGGCCAGCAGGGCCCCTTCCTTCCAGGCCAGGGCCTGCAGGCCGATGAACTGGCTGCCCAGCAGCAGCACGATCAGCCAGCGCACGGCGCGCCACTGGGGCGCATGGCGCAGGGCACGCCAGCCGCGACGCAGCCGCTGCAGGGCCTGGGTATGGGCGCTGCGGGTGAATTCGAACTGGGCCAGGTTCCAGTCCGAGCCCATGGCCTGGAGCCAGCGCTCGGCCGCCGTCTGCACGGTGGCGGGGCGCTGGAAGGCGGCTTCGGCCGCTGTGGCCACGCCGGGCTCGGCCCACAGGGGTGCGTCTTCGGGCCAGGCCATCCACTGCACGGCGGCTGGGTCCAGGGGCAACACGCTGACGCCGCGGGCGTCGACTCGCACCAGCTGGGCCGGGTCCAGTCCGGCTGTCACGTGCAGGCGGGGGGGCTCGTCGGTGACGGGTTCGTATTCGGGCAGCAGACGGGTGACGGGACGACGGGCTTCCTCCAGGGTTTGCAGATGGGCATGCAGCCAGGCCCGATCACAGGCCGCGACCCAGCGCGGGCCGGGGCCGGCAGGGCCCAGGGCCAGATGCAGGGTGGGGGCCTCGTCCAGCAGCTCTTCTTCCAGCAGGCCTTGCAGGGCGGTGCGCAGTTGCGGGCCTGTGGGCAGGCGCGGTGGCAGGGTGACCTGGTGCCAGGAACAGGCCCGGGCCGGAGCGATGGCCACGATGTCATGGCTAGTGCCCACGGGCAAGGGGAGTTGAGTGGCGCTGGCACGGCCCTGATGCAGGACGGCCTGCCGGTCATTGCTGAGCACATAGCTGTACTCAAGGCCGGGTCCCGGTGACTCCAGCGGCAGCAGGACGATGAGCGTGGCCATGGCGGACCATCTTACTGGAGGGGGATGACTGTGCTGTAAGCAGGTATGACAGGCGCGGGATGCCAGCGCCAGAGGGTGCGGACCTCTATGCCCGTGCGTTGTACCAGGGCATGGTCTTCGATGCGCAGCGCGCCGCGGCGCAGCCGGCCCTGGACTTCGAAGTAGCGGGAGGACACGCTGTGCTGATTGCTGTGCAGGGTCCGGGTGTCGCCAGGCAGTTGGCGACCGGCTTCGTCCAGGTTGCGGAAGTAGGCGGCGTTGCGCTTCTGCACCAGGCTGCGGGCCTGGCTCAGGTCCAGCCCGCCGATGACGGCGTACAGCACCTCGGCCGGGGCCGTGTTGAGGTTGACCGGCGTGGGCTCCGGCAGCAGGGTGATGTAGGGCCGCAGCCGTGCCAGGGTGCCCGGGCTCAGGCCCAGGGCGCCGAGCTGGTCCACCCGCTGCGGCAGCAGCGGGGCGGTGGGGGCGGTCTCCTCCAGGGCCAGCTGCAGTTGGCCGGTCAGGTGTTGCAGCTCGACCTGGGGCAGACCCAGCAGGCGGAACAGGCGTTCAAAAGCCTGCTGCGCGGGTTCGGAGACCTTGTCGTTCTCGACCAGATTGCGCACATTGAGCAGGCTCTGCTGGTCGACGATGCGACCCGAGAGAAAGGCTTCGAGCAGTTCGTCCGGCGCCTGTTTGTCCACCGCCAGAAAGCTGGAGAGTCGCGCTTCCTGCAGGGGCACGGCCCAGGGTTCGGTCAGGTGGTCCACGCTGGCGCTGCGTGCGTCTTCACGCAGGATGAGGCGTGCCCAATCCTGCGCACCGACCAGCAGCCAGGCGGTCTGCTGGCGGCCGCGTTCAGCGCTTTCCACTTCCACCTGCCGCCATTGCCGCCACAGCGCCCCGGACGCCAGGGTGGCGACCAGGGTGAGGACGAGCATGGCGGTGAGCAGGGCTGCGCCGCCCTGGGTGCGGGCTTTCACGATTTGTTGCCTCCCAGGCTGGGGCGCACCCAGTCGCGGGTGATGCGGCCGGCCAGCGCCGAGCCAGGAGGCAGTTCCAGGATCAGGCGCACGCCGTCCGGGGTCTTGTCGCTCAGTGTGCCTGTGGGGGTGTTGCTGCCGGTACTGGACAGGGGGTGGGTCCAGCTGTTGTCGCGGTAATAAAACAGTTGCCAGTCGGCCAGGGGCAGGAGGCGCACTTCGCGCTGGCGCAGGCTGTCATTGGGGTTCTGGGCCCAGAGGGCGGCCTGTTGCCAGGCCAGTTGCAGCTCCTGCCGGCGAAACAGGGCCGGAGACTGCCAGCGCAACCAGAGGCTGCGGCCTTCGACATTGCGGCGGGTCCAGGCCACGATGTGCACGGGGGTGTCGGGGGTGTTCACATCACGGCGTGCCAAGCGCAGGACCTGACCGTTCCAGTCCAGACCCGGCACGCCGGGCAGCACGAGGGCCGCGTCCAGATCGGCGGACCACTGGGCCAGGCTCATCTGCAGGGCCAGCACCTCGTCGCCATAGGCCTGGGTGTGTTGCAGGCTGCGTGACATGGCGTCGATGGCACGCCAGCTCATCAGGGACATCAGAGCGAGGATGGCCAGGGCGATCAGCAGTTCGACCAGGGTGAAACCGCGGGGGCGTAGGGGAGCCATCAGTACTGTCCTACGATCGACGAGAGTTGCAGCACGGGCTGGTCAGCTCGAAGGATGCGCACGTCCACACGCCGGAAGTTGGGGTTGGGCGTGGGCTGGATCGTGACTTCGCTGACATAGTCCACTCCGGCCTGGGGGCAGGCCAGGGTGCTGGTGCCCACGCCGGGCATCTGCCGCATGAGGCGGATGCGGGTCTGCTCGTTTTCGGCGCAGAGCTGGGCCAGCAGCACGTCGGACTGGCGTTCGGCGTTGTGTGTCAGGGCCGAGCTGGCACGCAGACCCGCGAGCAGGGTGATGGCCACGATGCCCAGGGCCACCAGGACCTCGACCAGGGTGAAACCGCGTTGCGGGTTCATGGCGGGGCCGCGACGGACTGCACGGTGAAGGGGCCGATGCCATCGGTATGCACCTGCAGCAAGGCGCCAGCCTGATCGTCCACGCGCAGCAGCACGGCCTGCGGGCCGATCAGGGGCTCGGGGCCCAGGCGCAGGGGGGCGCTGATACTGGCCCGGGTCTGGGGCTGCAGCCAGTGGCTGGGCAGGGTCTGGGGAGGCAGGCCGTCGAAGCGAAAGCCTTGTGCGGTGGGCTGCCAGTTCACCGGACTGCCGCTGGCACGCGAGAGGGCGCGGGCGGTATCGAGCAGGGCGGCCAGGCGCTGGGCTTCGCGCTCGAGCCGGGTGTGGCTGTCATCGCGCAGGGCCAGGCTCACGGCGGCCGTGCCCAGGGCGATGATGCTCACGACGACCAGCAGCTCCAGCAGCGTGAAGCCGCGGCCGCGCCGCGCCGGCTGTTTGAGGGCCTTATTGCCAGCTGCCGAGATCGGCATTTTTGCCCTCGCCTCCGGGCTGGCCGTCGGCACCGAAGGAGAACACGTCGATCTCGCCCTGCAGGCCCGGGTTCAGGTACTGGTAGGAACGGCCCCAGGGGTCGTTGGGCAGCTTCTCCACATAGGGTTTCCAGTTGGACGGGATGGGGTCGACCGTGGGCTTGTTGCGCAGGGCCTGCAGGCCCTGGGCGGCCGTGGGGTAACGCTGGTTGTCCAGGCGGTAGAGCTTGAGGGCCTGGACCAGATTGCCGATGTCGGTGCGCGCGGCGGTGACCCGGGCGTCGTCGGCGCGGTCCAGCACATTGGGCACGATGAGCGCAGCCAGTACGCCGATGATGACCAGCACCACCATGAGTTCGATCAGGGTGAAGGCGGCCTGGCGCGCGCGGCGCGGGAAATTCTGGAGGCGTGGCATGTGAGCTGTCATGAAGTCCCTGGAAGCATCCATGATAATGATTCCCCATGTCAGT
>CAUPRZ010000227.1:0-4651 GCA_963513855.1 uncultured Hylemonella sp. | reverse complement strand
TAGGGTGCATCGCTCATGCTACCTCCTCCTGCAGTTCGGGGGCTGCGGTGTGGCCGCTGCCGGCCACGTGCATCCAGCAGGCGGCACGCTGGCCGGTCGCCGCTGGTGTCAGCACCGGCATGCGCGGCGAACACAGCGCCTCGGCCTGGCTGCACCGGGTGTGGAAACGGCAGCCCGATGGCGGGGTGATGGGGTTGGGCGGGTCACCCGCCAGCGGCGGCACCTCGGTGCGCCGATCCGGATCCATGGACGGCACCGAGGACAGCAGCGCGCGTGTGTAGGGATGGGCCGGATTCTCGAACAGGGTTTCGCTGTCGCCGATCTCGACCACCTGGCCCAGGTACATGACCATCACACGGTCGCTCATGTAACGGACCACGTTGAGGTCATGGCTGATGAAGATGTAGGTCAGCCCGAAAGCCTCCTTGAGGTCGAGCAGCAGGTTGAGCACCTGCGCCTCCACCGACTTGTCCAGCGCCGAGACCGCCTCGTCCAGGATGATCAGCCGCGACTGCAGGGCCAGGGCACGTGCGATGTTGACACGCTGGCGCTGCCCGCCCGAGAGCTCGTGCGGGTAGCGCGCCGCAAAACGCGTGGGCTCCAGCCCCACACGGGCCAGCAGATCGCGCGCCCGCGTGATGGCCTCGGAACGCGCCAGGCCGTGCACCTGGGGCGCAAAAGCGATGGACTCCTCCATGGTCAGCCGCGGGTTGAGCGAGGCGTAGCTGTCCTGGAACACCATCTGCGTCTGCCGCCGGTACTGCTTGAGCGGCAAGGCGTTGCCTCCGGCAGTCTCGCCATCGAAGATGATTTCGCCGCGGTCCGCTGAGATCAACTGCATCAAGAGCCGCGCGGTGGTGGACTTGCCGCAGCCGGACTCGCCCACCACGCCCAGGGTCTCGCCCTTGAGCACGTCGAAGTCGATCCCGTCGACCGCGCGCACCACGCCGCCGCCGCGGCCCAGCACGTCCTTCTTGAGCGGGAAATGCTTGACCAGGCCGCGCACGCTCAGCAAAGGCTGCGCCGGTCCGCCCACATCGGTATGGTTCAAAAGCATGTCGGCCTCACTGCTTGATTTCCATGGCCGAGCGCAGACCGTCGGCCAGAAGGTTGAAAGCCACGGAGGTGATGAAGATCATCAGCCCCGGCAAGGCCGCGACCCAGGGCTGCACATAGATGGCGGTGCGCAGGGTGTTGAGCATCAGACCCCATTCGGGCTCGGGCGGTTTGACCCCCAGCCCCAGGAAACTCAGCCCCGAAGCCAGGATCATGCTGACCGCAATCAGGCTGGTGGCATAGACAAAGATGGGGCCCAGCACATTGCCCAGCACATGGACCCGCACGATGGTGAAGGCACCCGCCCCCGAGGCGCGTGCCGCATCCACGAAGTCGCGTCCGCGGATCTGCGTGGTCACGCTCTCGGCCACCCGCGCGATGGGCGGGATGAACACGATGGTGAGCGAGATCAGGGAATTGGTGATGCCCGCCCCCAGGGCACCCGACAGGGCGATAGCCAGCAGCACCGAGGGGAAGGCGTAGAACACATCGATGGTGCGCATCATCACGGAGTTGGTGATACCCCCCGCGTAGCCTGCCGTGATGCCCATCAGCGAGCCGATCACGAAGGCGCAGAGCACAGGCACGATGCCCATGAACAGCGAAAGCCGCGCCCCGACCATGAGGCGCGAGAGCATGTCGCGCCCAAGTTCGTCGGTGCCCAGAAGATGGCCCTCGAAGCCGATGGGCTTCAGGCGTTTGAGCATGGACGCGGCGTAGGGGTCGGCCGGTGTCAGCCATGACCCTGCCAGGGCCAGCACCAGCAGCAGGGCCACCACCACGGCAGCGCCGATGGCCAGGCGGTCGCGCAGCAGGCGCTGGCCGACGGTCTGCCAGTAACCCGGCGAGCGCTGCAGGGCCACGGTGGGGACCTTGCTGGCGTCGACAGCGATGTTGAGCATGTTCATCTGGGCGCTCCGGGTTCAGGCGCGGGCGATGCGCGGATCCAGCAGCGTCTGGATCACGTCCACCACCAGATTGAGGACCACAAAAAACATGGCCAGCACCAGGATCGTCCCCTGCAGCAGCGGCAGGTCACGCTGGAAGATGGCCGAGTTCAACAGGAAGCCGGTGCCCGGCCACGAGAACACCGTCTCGATCAGGATGGACCCCCCCAGCAGGTAGCCCAGCTGCAGGCCCATCACGGCCAGCGCGGTCGGCGCGGCGTTCTTGACCACGTGCTGGAACACGCCGAGATCGGTCAGCCCCTTGGCGCGCAGGCCGACGATGAACTCCTGCGCCAGGATGTCGGCCACCAGGGCTCGCACCGTGCGCGCGATGATGCCCATGGGGATGACGCTCATGGTCACAGCCGGCAGGATCATGTGCTTGACGTGTTCCCAGTTCCAGCTCCAGGCACTGGAGCCGCCAGGCCCGGCACCGCCCGGCGGCAGCCACATCAGCTGGCTGGAAAACACGATGACCAGCACCATGCCCAGCCAGTAGTGCGGCACGCTGACCCCCAGCACCGAGGTCAGCGAGGCCGCCTTGTCGACCCAGGAGTTCTGGAAATAACCCGCCACAAAACCGAACAGGCAGCCGAAGGCGAAACCGATCAGCGTCGCCAGCACCGCCAGGCGCAGGGTATTGACCACGGCCCGCAGCACCTCGCTGGTCACCTCGCGCCCCGAGGCGATGGAGGTCCCGAGGTCCCCGTGCAGCGCACGCCAGACCCAGCTGGCGAACTGCTCGGGATAGGAACGATTGAAGCCGTAGAGCTCGATCAGCTGCTTCTGCAGATCGGCCGAGGCATCGGGCGGCAAGATGGAGACCAACGGGTCGCCCGGCGACAGATGGACCAGGCTGAAGCACACCAGGGCCACGCCCAGCATGATGGGCAGGGTGTACAGCAGGCGGCGGAACAGGAAGTTCAGCATCGTGAGGCCTCTCGTCCAAGATGAGAACAGGACCGGCCGGGGCGCTCCCGTCTACGGGGAGCGCCGGCCCGCTCGGCGTTCAGTCCATGGTCATCGGGGCGATGTCGATGAACCAGCTGCGCGGCTGCACCACGCCCTTGACCTTGGCGCTCATGGCGCGCGGGCCCACGTCGTGTGCGATCCAGACGAAAGCGGCATCCTCGACGATGCGGGCATGCAGCTTGGACAGCGCCACGTCGCGCGCCTTGTCCTCAAACGAGGTCCGGGCATCGGCGATCAGCTTGTCGATTTCCTCGTTGCCGTAGTAACCCCAGTTGTTGGAAACCGGCGGGTAGGTCTTGGTGCTGGAGAAACGCACCATGGCGAAGAAGGGGTCCATGGCCGCAAAGCTCACGTTGGTGGCGTTGGCGCCATTGGCCGACGGATCCTTGGCACCCTTGCGCCAGTTGGTGAACAGCGTGTTCCATTCGATCACGTCGAACTCGACGTCAAAGAAACAGGCTTTCAGCGACTGCTGCACGAATTCGTTCATGGGCAGGGGCTGCATCTGGCCCGAGCCCGAGGCGGAAATCTGCACCTTGACCTTGAGCGGTTTGGCCGCCGAGTGGCCCGCCTGCGCCATCAGCGCCTGCGCAGCCTTCACGTCGTACTTGATGTCGAACTTCGGGTTGCCCCACCAGGGATGGCCCGGGGGCACCGTGCCCTTGGGCTCGGCCATCATGCCGCCCAGCATCTGCTTGAGACCACCACGGTCCACACACAGGTTGGCGGCCTGGCGCACACGCTTGTCCAGCCAGGGTGAGCCCTCGGCGAAGGAGAGCTGCCAGGGCCAGACATGGGGCTGGGCGTTGCTGTAGATCTTGAAGCCACGCTGGGTGATCTGCGGCATCGCGTCCGGCGCAGGTGCCTCGATCCAGTCGACCTGGCCACCGAGCAGCGCTGCGGTGCGGGCATTGGCCTCGGGCATGGGCAGCATCACCACACGGTCGATCTTGGGCGTGCGCTTGGGATCCCAGTAGGCTTTGTTGGCCACCACCTCCAGGCGCTCACGCGGCAGAAAACGCGCCATCTTGAAGGGGCCGGAACCCGAAGCATCGGCGGCGAAAGCGGTCCAGGCACTCTTGGCCTTGTCGGCCGGCGTGGCACCGGCGGCGGCCTCGAACTTCTTCTGCCAGTGGGCCGGCGAGGCCATGAACAGATTGGTCAGGTTCAGCGGCAGGAAGGAGTCGGGTTCGCTGGTCGTCAGCTCCACCGTGAGGTTGTCGATCTTTTTCGCGCTGCGCAGCGTGGGCATGCGCGAGGCGGTCACACCCACCTGGCTGGCGTCGAAATGCACGGCGTCCTTGTCCAGCACCTTCTGCACATTCCAGACCACGGCATCGGCGTTGAAGTCGGAGTCGTCGTGAAACTTGACGCCAGGGCGCAGCTTGAACACCCACTTGGTCTTGTCCTTGGCGTCCACCGCCCAGGACAGCGCAAGGCCCGGAATCAGCACGCTGGCCGCATCGGCCTTGTAGCGGGCGCCGATTTCGATGCTGCCGCCCTGGTCGGCACGGCCATAGCGCCCGCCGCGCATGTCGGTGGCGACCGTGGCGCGGCCGGCCACGTCGAGCACGGCCTCGTCGCCGATCCAGATCGAGGTGGCATGTCCCTTGCCGTTCGGCACATCCACCTCATTGCCCGTGCCAAACGTGCCCGGCAGGACGGCGATCTTGCCG
>CAUPRZ010000226.1:0-4652 GCA_963513855.1 uncultured Hylemonella sp. | reverse complement strand
CTGGAAAACCTATGCCTACTTCTTCGGTTCACCGGCTATCAACGAAGACACGAAACGGCGTATCTCCCCGCTGGACGACACCTCCCCGCAGCTGCGTGCTTCCGCCCGGCGTGACCGCTGGGGTGTGGTGGCTTTTCATCTGCTGGCGCCGCTGTGCGCGGCTCTGATCGGCGGCCTCGATGGCCTGCTGGTCTACCTGGCCCTATGGCCCCTGCCGCTGCTCACGACGCTGCAGCCCATCCTGCGTCTGCGAGCCATCTGCGAACACGGTGCGGTGAGCGACCTCACATCGCCCCTGACCGCAGCGCGCACCAACCGGACCTGGGGCCACCCCGTCAACTGGCTCGGGCGTTTTTTCCTGTTCCCGCACCACGTGAACTACCACCTGGAACATCACCTGTACCCGGCCGTGCCGCACTACAACTTGCCGCGCCTGCACCGGCTGCTGGAAGACAAGAAGGCGCTGGAGGAGGCTGAAGTGCAAGACCTGGCTGAAACCTGGTCCCAGATTTTTGCGCCGAGGAGAGCCCGTGTCTGATCTGATCCTGCACCACTACGACTCCTCGCCGTTTTCGGAAAAGATCCGTCTGATCCTGGGCTGGAAGCAGCTGGCCTGGTCCTCCGTCACCGTGCCCAGGATCCTGCCCAAGCCGGATGCTGTGGCCCTGACCGGTGGTTATCGCAAGACACCTTTCCTGCAGATCGGTTCACACATCTATTGCGACACAGCCCTGATCTGCGACGTGCTGGAGCATCTGCAGCCCGAGCCAGCCCTGTACCCGGCCACGCACAAGGGTCTGGCCCGTGTGGTGGCGCAATGGGCCGACGAGCGCCTGTTCTGGGCCGCCATGAGCTACAACTTCCAGCCCAAGGGCATCGCACAGGTCTTCGGTGGCGGCACACCCGAGCAGTGGGGGCCCCTCGCCAAGGTCTTTGGCGAGGACCGTGCCCGCATGCGCACCGCCGTGCCACGCGCACCGGCACCCGACGCCGCCGCGGCCTACCGCAGTTATCTGCGCCGGCTCTCGGACATGCTGCACGAGCAGCGTTATCTGCTCGGTGATGCGCCCTGTGTGGCCGATTTCGCGGCCTACCACCCGCTGTGGTTCACCTTGACCCAGACCCCGGTGATGGCCGGCATCCTGGAGACCACGCCCGCAGTCCAGGCCTGGATGGCACGTATGGCGGCCATCGGGCATGGCAGCAGCTCTGAACTGGATGCTGCGACAGCCATCACGCGCTGTGCCGCTTCTCCTGAACACGGTGCCGTGCTGCCGGATCAACCCTTCCAGGACGAGCATGGTTTCCCCCTGGGTAGCCGCGCGAGCATCAGCAGCGACAGCTTCGGCCCCGAACCCAGCAGCGGTGAGCTGGTGGCGGCCACCCGTATGCACTACACGATCCGTCGTGTCGATGAGCGTGCCGGCGTGGTGCACGTGCATTTCCCCCGTATCGGCTACGTACTCAAAAAGGAAGAGACAACATGATCAAGGATTTCACCGGCAAGACGGCCGTGCTGACCGGTGCCGGTTCAGGTTTTGGCCTCGAATGCGCCCGGGTCGGCGCGCGGCTGGGCATGAAACTGGTGCTGGCCGATGTGCAGCAGGACGCCCTGGACCGCGCCGCTGCGGAAATGAAAGCGGCCGGGGCCGAGGTGCTGACCCAACGGGTCGATGTGTCGGATGCGGCGCAGATGGAACAGTTGGCGCAACGCACGCAGGAACGTTTCGGCGCGCCGCACCTGGTCTTCAACAACGCCGGCGTTGGCGCCGGGGGTCTGATATGGGAGAACACGGTACAGGACTGGCACTGGGTGCTGGGCGTCAACCTCTGGGGCGTCATCCACGGCGTGCGCCTGTTCACGCCCATGATGCTCGAAGCCGCAAAAAAGGATCCGACTTACAGCGGCCACATCGTCAACACCGCCAGTATGGCCGGCCTGCTGAACCCGCCGAACATGGGCGTCTATAACGTCAGCAAACACGCCGTGGTCTCGCTCACCGAGACCCTGTACCAGGATCTGGCCCTGGTGACGGACCAGGTTGGCGCCTCGGTGCTGTGTCCGTTTTTTGTGCCCACAGGCATCAACCAGAGCGAGCGCAACCGCCCGGGCGGGCTGGCGGCCGGCCAACCCACACGCAGCCAGCTCATCGGCCAGGCCATGAACGACAAGGCCGTGAGTTCAGGCAAGGTGACGGCCGCCTCCGTGGCGCAACTGGTCTTCGACGCGGCGGCGGCCGGTCAGTTCTATATCTACAGCCATCCCAAGGCCCTGGCCTCGGTGCAGACGCGGCTGGAAGACGTGGTGCAGGCCCGCAACCCGACCGATCCCTTCGCCGGCAAGCCTGAGGTGGGGCAGGAGCTGCGCAAGGCTTTGCGCGCTGCCTCCTGAGCGCTGGCCTGGATCAGCCTCAATGGATCTTGGGGGAAGAGGGCTTATCGCCCTCCATCAGCAGATCCAGCTGGGCCAGCGGGTTGTTCTGCCGGTCCTGGGCCTCGACGAACTGCAGCAGTGCGGCGTCCTTGATGAAGCCGGCGGCTGAGGAAACCCCGAGCAATTTTTCCGGTGCCATGGGGCGCGCCACGGCATAACCCTGCACGTAGTCGACGCCGATCTCGGCCAGGGCCTGCACGGTGGCAGCGTCCTCGGCCCATTCGGCGATGGTCTTCATGCCCAGGTTGCGCGCCAGATTCACGATGGCCTCGACGATGGAGACGTTGGCCGGGTGCTGGTTCATGTTGACCACAAAGCTGCCGTCGATCTTGAGCAGGTCGGCCGGCAGTTCCTTGAGGTAGGAGAAAGAGGTGTAGCCGGCACCAAAATCGTCCAGCGCGACGCGCGCGCCATAACCCCGCACCTTGTCGATAAAACGCCGTGTGTTCTTGAGGTCGTGCAGGGCCACGCTTTCGGTGATCTCGATGGTCAGAAAGCTGGAGACATGGCTGTTGCGGCGCAGGATGCTGAAGACTTCCTGCAAGAATTCTTCGTCATTCAGCGAGGCGCCGCTGAGGTTGATGCAGACGAACTGGGTGCGCTTGAGCTGTTCACGGTGCTGGTCCAGCCAGGCCAGGGTGGTGGTCAGCACCCAGTGGTCGATCTTGCTCATGCGACCGCTGTCTTCGGCGGCGGCGATCACGCGATTCACCGGCAGCAGCTCACCTGCGCTGTCGCGCATGCGCAGCAACACCTCGAAGTTCAAGGCATCACTGGGACGGGTCAACGACATGATGGGCTGCATTTCGAGGTAAAGCCCCTCGATGTTCTCGCTGGCCGATAGCTCGCCGATCAGGCGCAGTTCGGCCTGGTGTTCCTTGAAGGCTGGTGAACCCTGCTCGTAGACCACGAGGCCGCGGTGCTGGCCGGTCTTGGCCTCGCGGCAGGCACGGTCGGAGGTGGAGAGCACTTCCTTGAACTGCGTGCCGGCGCCGACCTCGATCAGGCCGATGGAGCCGCGCACGTAAAAAGCCTTCTCGCCGACGCGGAAGGGCTTCTCGTCAATGTTCTCGATGATGCCGCGGGCGATGACCGTGGCCAGGGGCATGCGCGTGTCGGGCAGCAGAATGACGAACTCGTCGCCGCCTACGCGGCCCAGCTTCATATGGGCCGCGAGCAGCACATTGACACGCTGGCAGACCTGGCGCAGCACTTCATCGCCAGCGTTGTGACCGTAGAGGTCATTGATGAGCTTGAAGCGGTCCAGGTCCAGATAAGCCAGCGCCAGGGGATGCGATTCGTCGATGGCCGCCACGGCCTCGTAAAAAGCCTTCTCGACGCCGCGGCGGTTCAGCACCTTGGTCAGCGCGTCGTTGTCAGCCAGGAAGTTGAGTTCTTCGGCGGCGATGGATCTCTCGGTCACGTCCTGCAGCGAGCCCTCGATCTTGTCGCCGGACAGGGCAGCCTTGACCGAATAGCGACGCGGTGCCTCGAAGCCTGTGATGTCCATCTGGCTACGGATCTCAATATCGCCGTCCTGCCGGTTCTGGACCAGATCGAGCAGCTGGTGCCAGATATCGGCTCCGAAATACTGCTGCCAGGTATTGTGTTCGCTCTTGAAGGCCCGCGGCCCCAGCATGCGGCGCAGGGCAGGGTTGATGTTCGTGAAACGCCCTTGCAGGTCCAGGGTGAACATGCCGATGGGCACGGTGTCGTAGGTGTGCTGGAGTTGGGCCTGGGCTGCGAGACGCTCGCGGTGTTCCTGGCGCATCTGTTCAGCGATGGCAAGCGCTGCCAGCAGGCTGGATGACAGAGCCGCATTGACTGTATTGAAGACTTCAACGAACTGCTTGAAACCAAAGGCAGCAGCGGCAATCTCTGACAAACCGGAGATCAGGGTCACGGTCAGCGAGGCGCAATACCAGACCGCGACCAAGGAGCGCGTGCGCACCACGGTATTCACAAGCGCCGTCAGGCCGGCCAGCAGAGCCAGCGTGCCGATGATCCACATGGCGATGAGGAAACCGTCACGTGGAAGTACAAAAGCCGCCAACAGCAAAGCCAAACAAAGCCACTCGGCAATGTCGACCAAGATGGCTGAGCGTATCTTCTTGAGATCCTCACGCAGCAAGGCCTTGAGCAAGGTAACTGTCAGGATGGCCCAAAGTGCCCGTGTGATGGAGCGCATCTGCGGGAGCCAGTCGCGCGGTACTTCATG
>CAUPRZ010000225.1:0-4694 GCA_963513855.1 uncultured Hylemonella sp. | reverse complement strand
TGCCATAAAACTGCGCGCCACGGCCCGGCAGGTGCATGCCGAGCAGGCGGTCGCCCGTGCTCACGTCAGGAAAGACGCGCTCCATCGCCGCCAGCCAGCTCTGGGCCTGCGCATCGCTGAAAGAACCGACACGGCGCATCTCGTCGATCGAACGCTGAGCAATGTCGCGCCCCTTGAAGTTACGCAGGTACTGCAGGTCCAGGGCATAACGCTGGCGTGACAGGGCCGTGGCGTCGAAACCGGGTTCGACCCACAGGCTGGCCTGGTAGACGTCAAAACCCCAGTAGGTGTAGATGCCGCTGCCAGCCGCACGCAGCTGATCCAGCGGCGCGGTTTCGGCCCGCGCGCCCAGGCAAACCAGCCCGAGCAGCAGAATTGCTACGCTTTTTGTAGCGTGAACTGCACCACGTCGGTATTGCCCTCGTCGAAGGCAGCCTCGCAATAAGCCAGATAGAACTCCCATAGTCGCATGAACCTTTCATCGAAGCCAAGCGGCAGCACGCGTTCGCGTGCGGCCAGGAACTGGTGACGCCAGCGGCGCAGGGTTTCGGCGTAGTCACGGCCGAAGGCAAATTCGTCCACCACCTTGAGCCCGGCAGCCTCGGCCTGGCGGCGGAACTCCGCCGGGCAGGGCAGGCAACCACCGGGAAAGATGTACTGCTGGATGAAGTCGGTGGACTGCAGGTAACGCTCGAACAGGCGGTCGTCGATGACGATGCTCTGGATGCAGGCGCGGCCACCGCTCTTGAGCAGACGTGCCACGCTCTGGAAATAGGTGGGCCAGTACTCGCGGCCCACGGCCTCGACCATCTCGATGGAACAGATCGCGTCATAAGGACCGTCGGCAATGTCGCGGTAATCCTGCAGGCGCAGATCGGCACGCGCCGCGGCCTGTGGGCCCATCCGCGCCATGCGTTCGCGGCCCCAGCCCAGCTGTTCGGTGGAAAGCGTCACACCCGTGAGCGAGGCATCGAATTCCTGGACCGCCATCTCGGCCAGCGCGCCCCAGCCGCAACCGATTTCCAGCACACGATCGCCCGGCTGTACGCCAGCCATGCGCAAGGCGCGCCGCACCTTGGCCTGCTGGGCCGTGACCATGTCGCCCTCCAGCTGGCCTTCGAACCAGGCAGAGGAGTAGTTCATGGTCTCGTCCAGCCACAGCGTGTAGAAGGCATTGCCCAGGTCGTAGTGGGCGTGGATATTCTTGCGGCTGTTGGTCTTGGTGTTGCGGTTGAAGAGGTGGCGCAGGCGATACAGCAGACCCCCCAGCCAGCTGCCGTAGACCACGTTCTCCAGTGCTTCGCGGTTGCGGATGAAAAGGCGCAGCAGCGCGGCCAGATCGGGCGTGGACCACAACGCCTCGCGGTAGCTCTCGGCAAAACCGATGTCACCGGACTTCAGGGCGGTGCTGAAGACGGACCAGTCATGCACGGCCAGACTGGCGCGGGGCTCTTCGCCGCGCCCATAGTGCAGCTGACTTCCATCAGGCAGTTGCAGGTGCAAGGTGCCGTGGTGCAAACGCTCCAGCAGACGCAGCACGGTGCGGGCGGCGGGCGGGGTGCTGCGCGGCAGCAGCAGACGGGGGGCGGTACTCGTGTTCATGGCGTTGGCGTGTCAGGCGGGATGGGAACGGGAAACAAAGTCGTCCGGCGGGGCCGGCTTGCGGATGAGGGGCACGCGCTTGAGCCACAGGCGCAGGGCCTGCCAGTGGATGCGGGCGATCAGGGCCAGCGTCATCAGCGGCTGGCCTAGCAGCGCGCGACGGGCACTACCGGCGTCATAAGCTTGCAGCACGCCGCTCACGCTGGTCTGCAGCAGGGCGCCCTCGGCATCGTGCAGGTCCACACGCACGACGGTACGCGGCACACCCCCGTGTTCGGCGCGCAGGAAACGGAACACGTACTCGCCCTCGACGCGGCAGAAGGGCGAGACATGGAAGACCTTGTCGGCGCGCAGGTCGCGCCCGTAGGTCGGTGCGTCGAGCAGATAACAGTGGCGCTCGCCGAAGGTGTTGTTGACCTCGACCACCACGGCACGCAGGGTGCCGTCTGCCCGCTCGCAGTACCAGAAGCTCACGGGCTTGAAGGTGTAACCCAGCACCCGCGGGTAACAGTGCAACCAGATTTCGCCGTCCGCATCGTTGATGCCCTGCTGCGCCAGCAAGTCCTCGATCCAGGCCAGGGCACCGCCCTTCTGCGGGCCACGGCCATCACCGTGGTCAGCGTCGTAAAAACTCAGCCAGCCACGCCGGTTCTGTGCCAGTGCGCCGCTGCCCTGCGCACGCAGGCTGCGCAGAGGGAGCATGAGGAAAAACGTGGGGTAGGCAAAAGCGTGCCGCGCCGGGCGCAGGCGCGTGTGACGCACCTGGCCGGTCCCGATCAGCGGCACAGCAACGTGACTCATGGAGTACCTCCGCCCTGATGGGCTGCGGTGCGAGCGCCTTCGGGCGGCCGTGCAGCGCTCATGCCGCTTCCTTCCAGGCCATTTGCGCCAGCAGTTGTTCGGCCACGGCAAGGCCGGATTTGAGCCCGTCCTCGTGAAAGCCATAACCTGTCCAGGCACCACAGTACCAGGTGCGTTGCTGGCCCTGGATGCGGGGCAAGTCCTTCTGCGCGGCGATGGCCCCGAGGTCGAAGACCGGATGCGCATAGTCATAGTCGCCCAGCACATGCTCGGGCGCGATCTCGCGCAGCGGGTTGAGCGTGACCACCACAGGCTGCTCGAAAGGCAGGGGCTGCAGCTTGTTGATCAGGTAGTGCAGGCAGACGCCGCTGTGTTCCTGGTCCGTACTGACGGCGCGTTCGTAGTTCCAGGCTGCCCAGGCGCGGCGCGATTGCGGAAGCACGCTGGCGTCGGTGTGCAGCACGGCGCGGTTGGGCTGGTAGCGGATGGCACCCAGCAGGCGCTGCTCCTCCGTCGTGGGCTGGCGCAGCAGGGCCAGGGCCTGGTCGCTGTGCGTGGCCAGCACGACGTGGTCGTAACGCTCGGCACCGGCCTCACTGTAGATCGTGACGCCTTGTGCATCGCGCTCGATGGCACGCACAGGTGTGGCCAGGCGCTTGTCGGCGATGCCGGCCACGATCTTCTGCACATAACGGCGTGCGCCGCCGCTCACCGTCCACCACTGCGGCCGGTCCTGGACCTGGATGAGCCCGTGGTTGTGACAGAAGCGCACCATGGTGGCGACGGGGAATTCGAGCATCTGCGCCGTGGGGCAGCTCCAGATGCAGGCCATCATGGGCAGGAAATACCAGTCGCGGAACTCGGTGCTGAAACGCTGTTGCTCCAGCCAGCTGCCCAGAGGCTGGGCCAGTTCTGCCGTGGCATCGGCCCCGGACTCGGCCAGGGCCGTGGCCAGGCGGTTGAAGCGCAAGACCTCACCCAGCATGCGCAGGAAACGCCAGTTGAGCAGGTTGCGCCGCTGGGCGAAGACCGTGTCGAGGTCGGCCCCGTTCCATTCCATGCGCTGGCCCGCACCGTCCCCGGCCTGGACCGAGAAGGACATATCGGTCTTGGCCGTGGGCACATCCAGCTCGCCAAACAGGCGGATCAGGTTCGGATAGGTGCGCTCGTTAAAGACCAGAAAACCCGTGTCCACGCCCCAGGTCGTGGCGCCACCGGCCGTGGGCAGGGTCACGTCCACCGTGTGCGTGTGACCGCCAAAGTAGTCCCCAGCCTGGTACAGGGTCCGCCCGGCCCGGCCCTGCTGGGCTTGGGCCACGGCCAGGCCGGAGATACCGGAACCGACGATGGCGACCTTCACGCAGCACCTCCGGCACCTGGACAAAAGATCTGAATTTGCATATTTGTCGTGGACAAAGTTTTGTTAATTCGATTTTTGACCGATAAAATCCAAATCAATACATTGTTTGTCTTGGACAAATTAAAAACATGAACCCGCCGAATCGTGCCCCCGGGATCAGCCCAGCCCCAGCTTTCCGGGAGGATGTGGAATTGCCCATTGCGGCGGTCGAACGCGACACCGGCCTGTCCAAGGACACGCTGCGAGTCTGGGAGCGGCGCTACGGTTTCCCGCAGCCCGTGCGGGATGCGGCTGACGAACGGCTCTACCCGGCCGAGCAGGTGGAGCGCCTGCGCGTGATCGCGCGCCTGCTCAACGCCGGGGAACGTCCGGGCCAGATCGTGGCCCTGCCCCTGGACGCGTTGCGGCAACGGCTGCAGGCCAGCATGCCGCTGGGCCGCGGCCTGGCGCTGGAGCACGAGGCCTTGCTGACCATGCTGCGTCGCTGCGAGATCATGGATCTGCGGCGCACACTCAACCAGGCCGTCATGCGCCTGGGCCTGGCACGTTTCATCACCGAGATGCTGGCCCCACTGACCGTACACGTGGGCGAGGCCTGGATGCGCGGCGAGATCCAAGTCTTCGAGGAGCACATGTACACCGAGAGCGTGGTGGCCGTGCTGCGCGGCGCCCTCGGGGGCGCCGCCGCGCTGCCACGCCAGGGCAAACCACGGGTCTTGCTGAGCACGCTGCCACAAGAGCACCACCTGCTGGGCCTGCTGATGGCCGAGACCATGCTGTCACTGGAGGGCTGCGAATGCGTGTCCCTGGGCGCCAACACCCCGGTGGCCGAGATCGTGCGCGCCGCCCAGGCCAACCGCGCGCAGATCGTCGGCCTGAGCTTCAGCCCGGCCAGCCATACACCCCAGCTGCAGCAGAGCCTGCTGGACTT
>CAUPRZ010000224.1:0-4696 GCA_963513855.1 uncultured Hylemonella sp. | reverse complement strand
GCGAGCTGGGTTTTGTGGTGAACTTCATGCGCGAGATGCGCATGTTCGCCCAGGCCACGGCCTTCGCCGCCCCGGCCCTGGGCGGCCGTCTGGAAAACCGCCTGCGCGAGATGCGTTTCCACATGATCGGCGGCAGCGAACTGGAAAGCCTGGCCCGCAGCGACAGCAAGCTGCTGCCCCACGCGCCCTTTCTGCAGCGCCTGCAGGGCCAGGGCGGCGAACACGCCCAAGCCTGGCTGCGGGACTACGGGCCGGAGCTGGGGAAACACTCAACGATTGATGTGTGTGCGTTGTTTGGTTGAGGGAGGCGTTTTGGGTAGCATGTGGTCATGCACATCCACCACGGCTACCTCCCCGGCTGTATCGGCCGCATCACCGAACTGCACGCCAGCTACTACGCGGCGGCGGTGGGTTTTGGCCGGGCCTTCGAGGCCAAGGTGGCCGGCGAGCTGGCGGCCTTTTGCGAGCGTTACACCGAGGGGCGTGACGGTCTGTGGCTGGTGACAGACGGTGACGAGATCCACGGCTCCATCGTGATCGACGGCGCGCACTACGCCGAGCAGGGTGCGCACCTGCGCTGGTTCATCACCTCGGACGCCACACGCGGCCAGGGCATGGGCGGGCGGCTGCTGCAAGTGGCCATGGATTTCTGCCGCCAGCGCAACTACCAGCGGGTGCATCTGTGGACCTTTGACGAACTGCACGCCGCGCGCCACCTCTACGAAAAGCACGGCTTCCGCCTGGCGAGCAGCGAGCGTGGCGCACGCTGGGGCAAGGCCGTCAACGAGCAGCTGTACACGCTGGGTTGATGGGCATGCGCCTTGACCCGGGCGGACCCCGGGAGTAGATTGCCTTTCCCCTGTCCTTGTGAGGACCCTGCCATGCCGGTTTCTCCCCTCCACCCGCGCCGCCGCCTGCTGCTGGCTGGCGCTGCGAGCGCACTGCTGCCCGGCCTGCCGGTGCAGGCCTCGGACTGGCCTCTGCGTCCCCTCACGCTGATCGTGCCTTTCCCCTCGGGAGGTGCCACCGACTTGCTGGTGCGCAGCCTGGCCATGCTGGCCTCGCGCGAGCTGGGGCAGATCATCGTGGTGGACAACAAGCCCGGTGCGGCCGGGGTGCTGGGGGCGCAGCAGCTGGTGGGGGCCCGGCCCGATGGCTACACCCTGGCCATCCTGCCCGAGCCGGTGTTCCGTCTGCCGCATCTGCAACGCATGGCCTATGAGCCGATGCGCGATTTCAGTTACGTGGCCCAGCTGGCCGGTTATGCGCTGGGGGTGGCGGTGCGCCAGGACGCGCCATGGCGCGACTGGGCGGCCCTGGTGGCCGATGCGCGTCAGCGGACGGGGCACATCAGTTACGGCAGCACAGGCACGCACAGCACCATGCACATGACCATGGAGGAGATTTCTCAGCGCCTGGGTGTGACCCTGCTGCATGTGCCCTACAAGGGCGAGGGCGAGATCATCACGGCCCTGCTCTCCGGCCATGTGGACCTGGGCATCACGGCCGGCAGCATCGCGCCCATGGTGGAGCAGCGGCGCGCGCGCATGCTGGCTGTGTGGACAGCGGCGCGGGTACCGCGCTGGCCCGAGACCCCCACTTTGCGTGAACTGGGCCTGGACCTGGTGGCCCACGCCCCCATGGGCCTGGCCGGGCCGCAGGGCCTGCCACCGGCGGTGTTGCTGCGCCTGCAGACGGCGTTTCGCAACGCGCTGTTGGCCGCGCCCACGCAGGAACTGCTGCAGCGCCTGAACATGGAGGCGGCGTATCTGGATGGCACCAGCTATGCCGCCGCTGCGCAGGAGCGTTACCAGTCGGCACGTGTGCAGCTGGAGCGCCTGGGCATGACGTTGCCGCCGCGTTAGGCCGGTCGTGCCGTCGGTGTGCTCTTGTTCTGACGAAGCAACGGTTCCAGATCGCCAGCCGGCATGGGTTTGCCGCAGAGGTAACCCTGTACTTCGTCGCAGCCATGGGTGCGCAGGAAGTCGAACTGCTCCTCGGTTTCCACACCTTCGGCGATCACCGTCAGGCGCAGGCTCTTGGCCATATTGATCACCGCCACGGCGATGGCCCCGCCGTCTTCCGAGATGTCGGTGACAAAGGAGCGGTCGATCTTGAGTTTGTGCACGGGGAAACGGCGCAAGTAGGCCAGGCTGGAATAACCGGTGCCGAAGTCGTCGATGGACAGGCGCACACCCATGCGCTCCAACTCATGCATGCGCTCGATGGCGGCATCCACATCCGACATCAGCAGGCTTTCGGTGATCTCCAGCTCCAGCGCCCCCGGCGGCAGGCCGTGGCGCTGCAAGGCATCGGCGACGTCCTGGATGAAATGGGCCTGGTGGAACTGCAGGGCCGAGAGGTTGACGGCGATGGGCGGCGGCGCCAGGCCCTGGTCGCGCCAGCCGCTCCACTGGCGGCAGGCCTCGTGCAGCACCCAGTGGCCGATCTCGGTGATGAGGCCGCTGGATTCCGCCATGGGGATGAAGGTGATGGGCGGGATATTGCCGCGCTCGGGGTGTTTCCAGCGCAGCAGCGCCTCCATGCCGATGAGCCGGCGGTCGGCCGTGGCGAACTGGGGTTGCAGGTGCAGGTGCAGTTCGTTGCGGACGATGGCCTGGCGCAGGTCCTGCATCAGCGCCAGGTCTTCGTAGCTGCTGTGGCCCATGGCCGGGTTGTAGAGCCGCCAGGTGTTGCGCCCCTGTTGTTTGGCCACCTGCAGCGCGATATTGGCCTGGGTGATCAGGTCGTCGCGCGCCAGGCCCAGGGCGGGACAGAGCGAGACGCCCGCGCTGCAGGTGAGCTGGAAGGTCTGTGCGCCCAGCTGCAGGGGCTGCACCATGCTGATCAGCAGCCGGTCCATGAGGGTGCCGTAGTCGGCCGCGGCCTCGCCGGTCAGCAGCACGGCGAACTCGTCGCCGCCAAAGCGGAACACGTGGCGTTCGCCCAGAAAATGCTGGCTCAGGCGCTCGGCCACCAGCTTGAGCAGTTGATCGGCGGTGGTGAAGCCGATCGAGTCGTTGATGCTGCGCCAGCGGTCCAGGTTGAGCATGACAAACACAAAAGGGGCGCCGCCTTGCAGGGCCTGCAACACCAGTTCTTCAAGGGTCAGCTCCATCTGCGTGCGGTTGGGCAGGCCGGTGAGCTGGTCGCGGCTGGCCACATACTGCAGCCGGGTTTCGGCCTCGTGGATGCGCGTGAGGTCGGTGTGCACCATCACGTACTGCTCGATGCGACCATTCGCATCGGCGTAGGCGGTGAGGATGACCCGCGAAGGGTAGTTGCTGCCATCCTTGCGGGTCTGGGGCAGTTCGCCCTCCCAGAAGCTGCGGGCGACCAGGGGGTCCTGGCCGGTGGCGGCGGCCTGGGCATCTACCTGGGCCACACAGTCCTGCAGGCCGGCCCAGCTGTGGCCCATGAGCTCCTCGGCGGTGTAGCCGGTGACACGGCAGAAGGCGGCGTTGACCATCTGCACCCGGCCCTCGGCGTCAGCGATCAGGATGGCGGCATTGGAGCGTTCGAAAAAACTCGCGGCGATGCGCAGGCGGGTCTCGATGGCCTGGCGGGCCGTGACGTCGCGCACGCTGCTGTGCAGCAGGCGCCGGCCATCGACCTCACTCATGCCGGTGGTGACCTCGGCCAGAAAACGCCGGCCATCAGCGCGTTGGAGTTCGGCGTGGAAGGTGCGCGTCTCGCCTGGCTGGCATTGCGCAAAAAACTCCTGCTGGGCCTGCCGGCCCTCTGGAGGGCGCAGGACCCGCATGTGCAGGCCGATCAGCCGGCTGGCCGGGTAGCCGTAGATGCGATGGGCCGCCGCATTGGCCTCGATGATGGTGCCGCTGGCGTCGAAGGTGAGGTTAGCCCCCTCGGCACTGTTGAACAGGATTTCACGCTGTCGCATGAGTTCGTTTTCGCGTGCCAGGGTCCGCAGCTTTTCGCCGCGGCGCCAGGCCTGGATCAGCAGCAGGCCCAGCAGGAAGAGCCCGCCCAGGGCCAGGTTGACCACCCGGGCCTGTGTTTCGGCCCGGGCGTAGGCCCGTTCCAGGGTCTGGGTGGCGATCGCGGTCCAGGGGGTTTCGGGCACCCGCACCGCCTGGGCATAGACCTCCAGTCCACGGTGGTCCCGGCCTTTGGCCTGGCCGCCACCGGTCTGGCCCAGCATCTGTTCGACGCTGTCCTCGGCCAAGGCCGCCGAGGTTTCACGCACCAGGGGCGTCTGCTCCGTGAGCACGTAATACCGGCCCGCGCCCAGGGGGTGGATGACGTGCAGCAGCACGTCGATGCCCTGGGTGGCCGCCTCCGCATGGTTGAGCGAGGCGGACAGGCGGCCGACGTCGAATTCGAAGAACAGGCCGTAACGTGAGAGCGGGGCTTCGTGGCTGATGGCACGCACCAGGCCGGCGCGCAGCTCGCCCGTGGCGTCGCCCGCCATCTCCACCCAGCGGCCCGTGCTGCCGTCGATGGTGTTGAACATGCGCTCGAACATGGCGGGGCTGTAGTCCACGCTGCCGGTCATCAGCAGGGGCTGACGTGTGCTCAGGTCGAAGAGCACGATGGCGCGGTAGTGGTAACGCGCGCGGATGAGTTCCAGGTGCTGCTGCAGCGTGGAGTTGACCAGAGAGGGGTCGGTGGTGCCGCTGCGCCCGGTCAGCACCCGCAGGGCGTTCTGGAACAGGGGGCTGGTGGTCACCACGTC
>CAUPRZ010000223.1:0-4717 GCA_963513855.1 uncultured Hylemonella sp. | reverse complement strand
CTGGCCCTGGAGCGTCTCGTGCTGCTGGCGCCACCGGCTTCGCCCTTTGCCTACACCCAGCTGTTCGCGCGTTTGTTCGGCCTGAGCGAACGCACCCGCGGCGCCATGCAGGCGCGCATCGAGGCGCGCGAGGCCATCCTCATGCCGCAGTTCGAACCACCGGCCGTGGGCCCGCGCATCTCCGTGCCCACGCTGGTCATGCATGACCGTGGCGACCGCATCAACCGCCATGCCGACGGCGAGGCCTATGCACGCGCCATCGCGGGGGCGCAGCTGGTCAGCACCGAGGGCCTGGGCCACATGAAGCTGTTGCAGGATGCCGCCGTGCTGGCGGAAGTCGCGCGTTTCGTGGCGCCCCTCAGAGCGCGCTGAAGTCGCTGGCCAGATAACGCTCGAAGTCCTCGGCACTCATGGGCTTGCCAAAGTGGTAGCCCTGCAGCAGGGTCACGCCGAGCTGGGTCAGCACGCCGGCGATCTCTTCGTTCTCCACGCCCTCGGCCACGGTCTGCAGGCCGAAGGCGGAAGATATCTTGACCACGGCCTGGATCAGCTGGCTGCCCTGCTCGGTCTGGGCACGGCGCACAAAGGAGATGTCGATCTTGATCTTGGAGGCCGGCATGTCGTGCAGCTGCGAAAGCGAGGAATAACCGGTGCCGAAGTCGTCGATGGCAATGCCGAAACCCGCTTCGGTGAGCTCGTGCAGGCGCTTTTCGGTGTGCTCGGCGTCTTCCATGGCCACGCTCTCGGTGATCTCCAGGTCCACCACCGCCACGGGAATGGCCAGGCGGTCCAGGTCTTCCAGCAGGTCGGCCGTGAAGGTGGGTGTGAACAGCTGACGCCGCGAGACATTGACCGAGATGCGCATGTCCAGCCCGCGTTCGCGCCAGCGGTGCAGGCTCTCGATGGCCTGCTTCCAGACCTGCTGACCCATCTCGCGGATCAGACCCAGGTTCTCGGCCATGGGCACAAAGGTGGCTGGCGAGACCCAGCCATAGGTCTCGTCCTGCCAGCGCGCCAGCGCCTCGCAGCTGACCACACGGCGCGTCTTCGCGTCCACGATGGGCTGGAACCAGGTGCGGATCTTCCCTTCGCGGATGGCCGTGGCCAGGCGGTTCTGGATGTAGAGCGCCTTGCGGTCCTCCTCGCGCTGCGCGATCTCGGAGAAGAAGCGCACCGTGTTACGGCCCTGCTGTTTGGCCGCGAACATGGCGCGGTCGGCCTGTGAAAGCAGCGTCTCCACGCTCTTGGCATCGGCCGGGTAAAGCGCCACGCCCATGCTGAAGGTGGCGTTGAAGCCGGTCCCGCCCAGCAGGATGGGCGACTGGCAGACCGCGGCCAGCTTGGCGATGGCGTCCTCGGCATCGGTCTGGCTGCTCAGGTCGGGCAGCAGCACCACGAACTCGTCGCCACCCCAGCGTGCCAGCGTGTCGCCCGAGCGCAGGCACTCCCGCATGGCGCCCGAAAGCGCCACCAGCAACTCATCACCCGTCTTGTGGCCGAACTGGTCGTTGACGTGTTTGAAATGGTCCAGGTCCAGGAAACCCAGGGCCACGGTCATGCCGCTGCGCTCGGCACTGCGCAGCGCCATCTTGCAGCGGTCTTCGAGCAGGACGCGGTTGGGCAGGCCCGTGAGCGCGTCGTGCAGGGCCATGTGGGTGACATGCTTTTCAAGCTGGTAACTCTGCGTGATGTCGCGCAGCACACCCCGCACGCTGCCACCACGGCGCGTGCCGCTGATGAAGCGGTACTCGATCCACAGTTCCTTGGCGTCGGGGCGGCGCAGGCGCAGACGACCGCTGAGGCTGCTCTTCTCGCCCTCGCCCAACTGCAGGAACTGGTGTCGCAGGTTCTCCACGTCTTCCAGATGGATGTGCTCGAAGATGCGTGCGCCGGGCTGCAGCTCGATGCCGGCCAGCCGGGCCCAGCCCGGGCTGGCGCGCAGATAACGCCCGTCGGCGGCCAGCTCCACCACCCCCTCCTCCAGCATGTCCAGGGTCTGCAGATGGGCGAAGTGCTCCTCGTCGTGCTGCAGCACGCTCTGCATCAGCGTGCGGCTGGCCACGGCCACCTCGCCGATCTCGTCCGGATCGATCTGGGCCAGGGCCAGGGCCTCGTCCACCGCCGGGCTCAGCACATGCTCACGCGCGAACTGGGCATTGGCGGCACGCAATCGGGCCACACGCTGGGCCAGCCGGCTGGCCCAGCGGCCCAGCACCAGCCACAACACCGCCGCCAGCACGGCCATGAGCGTGAAGCTGCCCGAAAGCACCAGCAACGGCGACAGCACCCGCACCACCTGCTGCTGCAAGACCAGCTGCGGGCCATCGGCACCGAACAGGGGCAGCGTGCGCTGCTCCAGCCGCTGCCCGCTCTCGTCCTCGAGCGGGCCGCTGTAATCGACGGAGATCTTGCGCTCGTAGTCCCGGGAGCCGCCCGAACTGGCCAGCACCTGCTCCTGGTGGACCAGGTACAGGCTGGTGCCCGGCGCGCTGAGCTGGCGCAGCACCCCGTTGTCCATCGGCTGCAGCAGCACCAGGCGGCCGTTGCCCTGGGTCCCCAGCCACAGCGGCGCCGTGACCACGGCATAGAGGCTGCGGTGCTCCGGGCTGTAGAACCAGAGCGGAGGTGCGGTGCCGGCCTGCAGACGCTGCTGCAAGGCCACCCCCTCGGAGCCGTAGCGGAAGACGGGGCGGGACTGGCCATCGAGCACGACGCCCGCGGGAAAACGGTCGAGCTTGCCTTCGAGCGCCGCGAAATAGGCCCGCAGGCGCAGCCAGTTGCCAGGCTGCTCCTGGTTGGCAAAGACGCGCATGAAGTCGATCTGCGACTTGACCTCGTCGGCATTGCGCAGCCAGGTCTCCTGCAAGGCCTCGTAACGACGTGCCAGATGCTGTGCTGCATCGTCGCTGCTGTGGCGCTGGGCCTGCTGGGCCAGGGACTGGTAGCCCAGCAGCGCCAGCAGGCTGCCACTCATCGTGACCAGCAGAAAGACTAGGGCAAAACGCGCCACCAGCTGGCGCTGCAGGCTGTGGCGCGCCACGTCCTGCCAGGAGGAGGGGCTGTGTTGCGTGGACTCAAAAAAACGGCGCGGCGGCATCGGACAGGACGGTGGTGTCAGGGCATGCGCCCGGCCCAGCTGGTGTTGACCATGTCACGCACGCGGAAGGCCCGGCCTGCGGGGCTGACTTCGGTGCTGCGCATGAAACGCTCCACCGTGTCGAGCTGCTCGTCGGAAAAACGGCCGTCGCGCAGGTAGATGTTCTTGCGCGTGCGCAGCACCGCCAGCAGGGCGGCACGTTCGACGTCGCCGTCTGCCGGCAGCTGCGCGACCACCTCCGCTGCCGTGTGGCTGTCGATCCACACCAGGGCGCGGCGCAGGGCCCGCACCAGCTTGTCCACCAGCATGGGCCGCTGACGCACCAGCTCCTCGCTGGCGGCGACCACCCCGTTGAGAAACAGGCCACCGAAGCGCTGACGTGTGTCGGCCAGGTCGTGGTAGTCCTCCAGCACATGGGCCACACCGGCCTGGACCATACGCGAGGCAAAAGGCTCGTCGCTCATGAGCGCGTCCACCGAACCACTGGCCAGGGCCGCATGCTGGTTCTCATAGGACAGGTTGACCGCCACAAAATTCACCCGCCCCGGATCGACCCCGGCCCGCCGCAGCACGTATTCGGTCACGACCTGGGAACTGGCCCGCCCACCCGGCACATAACCCTTGACGCCGATGACCTTGCCCGCCAGATCCGCCACGCTGCGGATCTGGCCGCGCAAACTCTGGCGCACCACCAGGGTGTAGGCCGGCACCTGCGTGATGGGCATCACGGCCACCACGGGTTTGCCCCCCAGGCGCTGCACGGCCAGGGCCGGCATGCCGGCGGCGCCGAAGTCAGCATTGCCGATCAGCATGTCACGGTAGGCCATGGGCCCGCCACCCACATAGTTGATCCGGAACTTCAGGCCCTCGGCCGCGTCCGCGCCCAGGCGCGGCGCCAGGGCGATGGGCAGCAACAGCAGATGCCCCGGCCCGACGACCGAGAGTGTCACCGGCTCCAGGCCAGACTGCGCGCGCACCGGCGCCGCCAACCAGGGCAGGGCCAGACCGGCCGAAGACAGCAGGAGACGACGACGCTGAACGGTCATGGCATGCTCCCGGCCCAGCGGGCATCCACGCAGCTGCGCACGCTGAAGCCCAGGACCTTGGTAGCCGGCTCGGTGGCATGCAGGAAACGGTCCACCGTGGCGAGCTGCTCGTCGGAGATGCGCCCATCCGGCGCGTAGATGTTCTTGCGCAGGCGCAGCACCTGCAGCAGGATGGCACGCTCCTCGGCTTGGGGGAGTGCCAGCGCCTCGACCATCTGCTCGGCGCTGTGCGTATCGATCCAGGCCAGGGCGCGCTTGACCGCACGCACCACCTGACCCACCACCTCGGGACGTTCGGCCACCATGTCCAGGCGCGTGCCCAGCATGCCGTTGAGGAACAGCCCCCCAAGCAGCTTGCGGGTGGTTTCGAGGTCGTGGTAGTCCGCCAGCACAAAAGCCACCTTCTGGCGTACCAGCCGGGTGGCAAACGGTTCATCCGCCACCACGGCATCGACCGCCCCCGACACCAGGGAGGCATGCTGGCTGTCGTAGGACTGGCCGGCCGCCACGTAGTTGACCCGGTCCGGCGGCAGACCGGCCTGGCCCAGCAGGTATTCGGCAAACAGCTGGGACG
>CAUPRZ010000222.1:0-4731 GCA_963513855.1 uncultured Hylemonella sp. | reverse complement strand
TGCACACCGAGGGCCCCGGCATGGTCCGTGGCGCCGACCACGGCGATGAGTTTGCCCCCCCCGGCGGCTGCGCCCGGGGGCGCCTGTTCGCTCCGCAGCTGGCGGCCCTGGCCGCGGCCCTGGGTGCCGGGGGCCAGATAGATCGAGTTTTCGGCCGAAAAGCGGTAGGCCGGGCGCGGCTTGAACCAGTTGCAATAGGCGTAGCCCAGCACCTGGCCGGCCTCTTCCAGCACCAACCAGGGCAGGCCGCGTGCCAGCACCTCGGCTCGGCGGGCCGCCATGTCGCCGGGGGAGGGCGGGTCGATTTCGAAGGTGCCGGTGCCGTGCTGCACGTGGTGGGCGTAGATGGCGGAGATGGCCGGGACATCGTCCTCGCGGCTGGGGCGGATGGTGGGCATATCGGGGGCTGGGGCAGAAAACGCTATAATCGCAGGCTTTTCGGTGTGTCGCTGGCTAGGTGGTCAGTTGCGTGTCTCAAACATCGGAAGAAATATCGTGTGAGGGCGTCCTGTTCGTATCTAATTCATACGGGCCGCCAAGTCTCACCGATCCATCCTAAGGACATACCATGGTCGTGATCCGACTTTCCCGCGGCGGCGCCAAGGCTCGCCCCTTCTTCAACATCGTTGTGGCTGACAAGCGCAGCCGTCGTGACGGCAACTTCATCGAGCGCATCGGTTTCTACAACCCGATCGCCACCGAGAAGGAAGAAAGCATCCGTATCGCCCAGGACCGCCTGAGCTACTGGCAAGGCGTGGGCGCCCAGGCTTCCCCTACCGTGGAACGCTTGATCAAGCAGGCCGCCGCCAAGAAGGCTGCCTAAGATCTGTTCCATGCCGCTCGTCCTCGAAGCCGCCGAATTACCGGCGGACGCCATCGAAGTCGGGCGCATCCTTGATGCCTGGGGCATCAAGGGCTGGTTCAAGGTCCTGACCTACAGCGCCTCCCCGGAGGCGCTGTTTTCTTCCAGGCGCTGGTTTCTGCTGCCCTCCGAGAAGGGCGCCAAGACCTTCACCGGTCCGGTGACGCTGGCCATCAAGGAAGTCAAGGAACACTCGGATTCCGTCGTGGCCTGTGCGGATGCCGTGTCCGACCGCGATACCGCCGAGGCCCTGCGTGGTGCGCGTATTTTTGTCGCCCGTTCCAGCTTCCCCGCCCCTGCTTCCGATGAGTACTACTGGGTTGACTTGATCGGCCTGGCCGTCGTCAACCGCGAAGGCGTGGTGCTGGGCTCGGTGCAGGAGCTGATGTCCACAGGCCCGCAAACCGTGCTGGTCATCGGCTATGAGCACGAGGGCAAGCCGGCGGAACGCATGATTCCCTTTGTCTCTGCCTATGTGGACGCGGTCGATCTGCCGGGGCGGCGGATCACGGTGGACTGGCAGCCGGACTATTGAAACCGGACGTCTGCTCCATGCGCTTCGACGTCCTGACCCTGTTCCCCGAACTGTTCGCGCCGCTGCTTACCAGTGGCATCACGCGCCGCGCCTATGAGTCCGGCCAGGTCCAGGTGCAATTGCACAATCCCCGCGACCATGCCGAAGGCAATTACCGCCGGGTCGACGACCGCCCCTTTGGCGGCGGTCCGGGCATGCTCATGATGGCCGAACCCCTGACCCGTTGCCTGCAGGCTGCGCAGGCTCAGCGCAGCAGCCGTGCCCCCGTGCTCCTGTTTTCTCCGCTGGGCCGGCCGTTGGACCACGCCCAGGTTGAGCGCTGGGCGGGCAGTGCAGGTGCTGTGCTGGTCTGCGGCCGTTACGAGGGCCTGGACCAGCGTTTTATCGACACCCATGTCGACGAGCAGATCAGCCTGGGCGACTTTGTGCTTTCAGGTGGCGAGATCGCGGCCATGGCCCTGCTGGACGCCGTGGCCCGCCTGCAGCCCGGTGTGCTGGGTGACGCCGACAGCCATGCCCTGGACAGCTTCAACCCGGCCCTGGACGGTCTGCTGGACTGCCCGCATTACACCCGGCCCGAGGCCTGGGAGGGGCAGGGCGTGCCCGAGGTGCTGCTGTCTGGCCACCATGGGCAGATCGAGCGCTGGCGTCGTGAGCAGCGCCTGGCCCTGACGGCCCGGTTGCGCCCGGAATTGATCACCCAGGCCCGGGTCGCCGGGCGGCTCAGCCGCCAGGACGAGGCCTACCTCGCCAGCCTGGCCTGAAGCGGGTACTCCCTGCTATAATTGCGGGCTCCCCGATCCTCTGGCCGGCTGTCAGACCATGGTGGTCTGACCTGGGGTTCCCTGTGAACCCATACGCGCGGACAAGATCCTTAGAGGTAAATATGAACCTGATCCAGACCCTCGAACAAGAGGAAATCGCCCGCCTGGGCAAGACCATCCCCGAATTCTCCCCCGGTGACACCGTCATCGTGAGCGTGAGCGTCGTCGAAGGCACCCGCAAGCGTGTGCAGGCTTACGAAGGCGTGGTGATCGCCAAGCGCAACCGTGGCCTCAACAGCGGCTTCACCGTGCGCAAGATCTCCAGCGGCGAAGGCGTGGAACGTACCTTCCAGACCTACAGCCCGCTGATCGCCAGCATCGAAGTCAAGCGCCGCGGTGACGTGCGCCGTGCCAAGCTGTACTACCTGCGTGACCGCAGCGGCAAGTCGGCTCGTATCAAGGAAAAGCTGGTCAGCAAGGCTTCCACCGCAGCATAAACTCCGGTTTTCTGCCCGAACAAGCCGCCCGCGCATCTGCCTGGGCGGCTTTTTTCTTTATTGGTCCCGATGTCGAGCGCCGATCACATCACCCCCCTGTCCAAGCTGCCCAACTTCGATCCGCACGCCGTGCCGGTCATCGGGGTGGACCGTCATCTGCCTCCCGTGCCGGCTGATCGACTGCAGGCCGAGGCCCTGCGCCAGCGTTTTGCGGCCCCTCCGGCCTGGCAGCCCGAGGTGCGTGCCGAGCCACGCTTCACGCAGCGCCAGCCAGCTCAGGCCGCCGTGCTGGTGGCCCTGGTGGCACGACCCGAGCCCACGCTGTTGCTGACCCAGCGCACCAGCCATCTGTCCAACCACTCGGGGCAGATCGCCTTTCCCGGCGGCAAGGTCGACGAGACCGATGTGGACGTGGTGGACGCGGCCCTGCGCGAAGCCGAAGAAGAGGTGGGCCTGACGCGCGACTACGTGCAGGTGCTGGGCACCCTGCCCATCTACACCACGGGCACGGCCTTCATCATCACCCCGGTGGTGGCCTGGGTGCAGCCCGGCTTCACGCTGGCACCTAATGCGGGCGAAGTGGCCGATGTCTTTGAGGTGCCCCTGTCCTTCATCCTGAACCCGGCCCACCACCGCCGCCATGCCTTCGAGTTCGAGGGCGTGCGGCGCGAGTGGTTCTCCATGCCCTGGCAGGACGGCGCCACCGAGCGCTACATCTGGGGCGCCACGGCTGGCATGCTGCGCAATTTTTATCGTTTCATGGCCGCCTGAGCGGGCGCTGCAAGTGGTGTGTCAGTTTGCGGTCGTTATGATTACCGCATGAGTTTCTTCTCCCTGTTGCTGGCCTTGCTGATCGAGCAGGCGCGCCCGCTGGCGCGCGGCAATGCGGTACACGCAGGCATGCGCAGCTGGCTGCGCTGGGTGGTGCGCAAGCTGGATGCTGGCGAGTCCTCGCACGGCTGGCTGGCCTGGGGATTTGCGGTGCTGGTGCCGGCGCTGGTGGCGCTGGGGGTCTACTGGCTGCTCTGTACCTTCGTGGGCTGGCCCCTGGCCATGGTCTGGAACGTGGCCGTGCTCTACGTCACCCTGGGCTTTCGCCAGTTCAGCCACCATTTCACGGCCATCCGCGATGCGCTGGAGGCCGGCAACGAGGCCGAGGCACGGCGCCTGCTGGCCGAATGGCGCCAGATCGACGCCAGCGAGCTGCCCTCGCGCGAGATCATTCGCCACGTGCTCGAATTCTCGGTGCTGGCTGCGCACCGCCATGTTTTTGGTGTGCTGAGCTGGTACATCGTGCTGGCCGTACTGGGCCTGGGGCCGGCCGGTGCCGTGCTCTATCGCCTGGCCGAGTTTGTGACCCGTTACTGGCCCCATGTTGCGCGCCGTCAGGCCCCGGCGGTCAGCGAGGCGGCCTGCGCCGCCGCCTCGCGCGCCTGGCAGTGGCTGGACTGGTTGCCGGCACGTGTCACCGCGCTGGGTTTTGCTGTTGTCGGTAGTTTCGAGGACGCAGTCGATAACTGGCGCCGTTACGAGTCCTTGCCCGAGAGCGAGGGGCCGGGTGGCAATGACGGCCTCATCGTCGCAGCCACCGCCGGCGCCATCAATGTGCGCCTGGGCACCACGGCCATGGCCCAGGGCGAGGCCCAGGACCAGATGCCTGCAGCCTCGGCCCGCTTTGAGCCACAACTGGCCCATCTGCGCAGCATCGTGGGCCTGGTCTGGCGTTCGGTGGTGCTGTGGATGCTGCTGCTGGCGCTGCTCACGCTGGCGCGTCTGATCGGTTAAACGAGCCCCCACGCTCCCTCACTGCGTGTAGTCGCTGCCCCCCGAGGGGGCCCTCACGGCTTCGGGCGGCCGTGCGCCGCTCAAGCCATTCAGTAACGCGGCGCCTGCGACAGCTCGGCGTGCAGCTCGCCATAAATCCTGTAGCGTGAGGGACTGATCCCCGTTCCATCCGAGGTCTTGTCCACCGCCGCAATCACACCGCAGCCTGGTTCATGCAGATGGCTGCAGTTGTAGAAGCGGCAGGCGCCCGCATGCGCACGCAGGTCGGGCATGAGGCTGGCCAGCTGT
>CAUPRZ010000221.1:0-4766 GCA_963513855.1 uncultured Hylemonella sp. | reverse complement strand
CGGTCAAGGTGCTGCGCCCCGGCATGTTGCCGGCGATCGAAAAAGACCTGAGCCTGATGCGTTTGATGGCTGGCTGGGTGGAGGGCCTGTCGGCGGACGGCAAGCGCCTCAAACCACGTGAGGTGGTGGCCGAGTTCGACAAATACCTGCACGACGAGCTGGACCTGGTGCGCGAGGCGGCCAGCGCCGCCCAGTTGCGCCGCAATATGGCGGGGCTGGACCTGGTGCTGATCCCCGAGATGTTCTGGGACTACTGCCACAGCGACGTGATCGTGATGGAGCGCATGAAGGGCATCCCCATCAGCCAGACCGCACGCCTGCGCGAGGCTGGCGTGGACATGAAAAAACTGGCACGCGATGGCGTCACCATCTTTTTCACCCAGGTCTTCCGTGACGGCTTTTTCCACGCCGACATGCACCCGGGCAATATCTTCATCAGCACCGACCCGGCCACCTTCGGGCGCTACATCTCGCTGGACTTTGGCATCGTGGGCACGCTGACCGAGTACGACAAGGAATACCTGGCGCAGAACTTCACGGCGTTCTTCCGCCGTGATTACAAACGCGTGGCCGAGTTGCACATCGAATCGGGCTGGGTGCCGCCGCAGACGCGTGTGGACGAGCTGGAAGCCGCGATCCGTGCCGTCTGCGAACCCTACTTTGACCGCCCGCTCAAGGAAATTTCGCTGGGCATGGTGCTGATGCGCCTGTTCCAGACCTCGCGCCGTTTCCATGTCGAGATTTAGCCGCAACTGGTGCTGCTGCAAAAGACCCTGCTCAACATCGAGGGCCTGGGGCGTGAACTGGATCCGGACCTGGACCTGTGGAGCACGGCCAAGCCCTTTCTGGAGAAGTGGATGGCCGACCAGATCGGTCCGCGCAGGCTCTGGGAGGAGCTCAAGAACCAGGCGCCACGTTACGCCAAGCTGCTGCCGGACCTGCCGCGCCTGCTGCATGACTATCTCCAGCAGGGTGCCCGTGGGCGGGACCGGCGCGAGCTGCAGGAATTGCTGGCCGAACAGCGCCGCACCAACCGCCTGCTGCAGGCCATCATCTACGCGGGCATCGGTTTTGCTTTGGGTCTTTTCGTGATCCAGTTGCTGATCCGCTTCCAGTTGTTTTAGGGCAGGGATTCTGGGGATAATCCGGGCCCAATGAATCAAGGAGATACAAGGTGCTGCTGACCCTCGTCATCGTCTATCTGCTGGTGACCATTGCCATCGGCCTGTGGGCCGCCAAACGTGTCAAGAACTCGGCCGACTTCGCCATCGCCGGGCGCAGGTTGCCCCTGTTCATGATCGTGACCACCACCTTTGCCACCTGGTTCGGATCCGAAGTGGTGCTGGGTATCCCGGCCAAGTTCGTCGAGGGTGGCCTGGGCAGTGTGGTCGAGGACCCCTTTGGTGCCGGTTCCTGCCTGATCCTGGTGGGCCTGTTTTTTGCCGCCAAGCTCTACCGCATGACGCTGCTGACCATCAGCGACTTCTTCCGTGAACGTTATGGCCGCAGCGTGGAGATCATCTGCTCGCTCATCATCATGCTGAGCTACCTGGGCTGGGTGTCCGCGCAGGTCACGGCCCTGGGCCTGGTCTTCAACCTGCTCTCGGGCGGGGCCATCAGCATCCCTGTGGGCATGGTGATCGGCGTGGTCTCGGTGCTGGCCTACACGCTGTTTGGCGGCATGTGGTCGGTGGCGCTGACGGACTTCATCCAGATGATCATCCTGGTCCTGGGCCTGAGCATCCTGGCGGTGTTTGCCAGCAGCATGGTGGGCGGCGCCGACAAGGTGGTGGCGCTGGCGGTGAGCCGCGACATGTTCGCCTTTTTCCCCGAGCCGACTTTCAAGGACATCATCTTTTTCATTGCCGCGGCCATCACCATGATGCTGGGCTCCATCCCGCAGCAGGACGTGTTCCAGCGGGTGATGTCGGCCGACAGCGCCAAGTCGGCTTCCCGTGGCGCCATCATCGGCGGCACGCTCTACATCCTGTTTGCCTTTGTGCCCATGTTCCTCGTGGTCAGCGCCCTGATCATCATGCCGGAGCAGGCCGACGCGCTGATCAAGGAAGACCCGCAAAAGGTCCTGCCCACGCTGGTGATGGAAAAGATGCCTTTCATCATGCAGGTGCTCTTTTTCGGCGCGCTGCTGTCAGCCATCAAGTCCTGCGCTTCGGCCACCCTGCTGGCGCCCAGCGTGACCTTCGTCGAGAACATCTGGCGCCAGTTCCACCCGCACATGAGCGATAAGCAGGAGCTCAAGACCATGCGCATCACCGTGCTGGCCTTCAGCGCCCTGGTGCTGCTGTACGCGATCCGGATGCAGGGCAGCTCCATCTATGAAATGGTGTCCGGGGCCTACCAGATCACCCTGGTGGGCGCCTTTGTCCCGCTGACCTTTGGTCTGTACTGGAAACGGGCCACCACCCAGGGCGCCCTCTTTTCCATCGTCCTGGGTGTCCTGACCTGGGTGCTGTTCCTGGCCACGCCGGCAGGTGAGGCCTTCCCGGCCCAGCTGGCCGGGGTGCTGGCGGCGCTGGCCGGCATGCTGCTCGGCTCCCTGGGCCCCCAGGCCATCGTGAACCGACACGCCGGGCACCACAGGCTGGCCGGCGCAGAGTAAGGCGAGAGCCCGGCCCCGGGCTTGATACCGGGGTCGCCGCCTATAATTGAGGGTTTTCTGCCATGGTGCGCACCCCCGGGTGCGGATCCGGCAGCCTAGCCCCCGGTCTGATCCTCTACACCTCCTGCCAGCCATGCCCATTTACGCCTACAAATGTGAATCCTGCGGTGCCGCCAAGGATGTGCTGCAGAAAATCTCCGATCCCGCCTTGAGCGACTGCCCGGCCTGCGGCCAGCCGACCTTCCGCAAGCAGATCACGGCCGCCGGTTTCCAGCTCAAGGGCAGCGGCTGGTACGCCACCGATTTCCGCGGGGGCGCTGCCCCTGCGGCCGCCTCCACAGCCGACGCGACCAAGACCAGCGAGACGCCGGCAGTGGCCGCACCCGCCAGTCAGAGCAGCGGTACGGCTTGCGATTGAAACCGATGGCCAAATTTCGCAAATGGTTGTTCGCGGGCCTGCTGGTGCTGGCGCCGCTGGGTATCACGGTCTGGGTGCTGGAGTGGGTGATCTCCACCCTGGACCAGACCCTGCGCATCCTGCCCGAGGCCTGGCAGCCCGACCGGTGGCTGGGTCTGCACATTCCCGGCTTGGGGGTGATCTTCGCGCTGGCCGTGGTGCTGGCCATAGGTGCCCTGGCTTCCAACATCATCGGCAACCAGCTGGTCGGCTGGTGGCACGCGCTGCTGCACCGCATTCCGGTGGTGCGTTCCATCTACTCAGGCGTCAAGCAGGTCTCGGACACCCTGTTTTCCGAGAAAGGCAACGCCTTTCGCCAGGCCGTGCTGGTGCAGTGGCCGCGCGAGGGCATGTGGACCATCGGTTTTGTGACCGGCACGCCCAGTGGCGACCTAGCCAACCATCTGCCGGGCGAGCACCTGAGCGTTTTTGTGCCGACCACGCCCAACCCCACGGGTGGTTATTTCGTCATGCTCCCAAAGAGCGACTGCCTCGTGCTGGACATGAGCGTAGACGAGGCCCTGACCTATGTGATCTCCATGGGCGTCATCGTTCCCGGCGCTTCCAAGACGCCGCTGCCCGACACCGGCGCACCCTTCGCTTCATCCTGATTTCCTGAAAGAGTAAGCCTCATGGCCATGCGCTCCCATTACTGCGGTCTCGTGACCGAAGCCCTGCTGGGCCAAACCGTCACCCTGTGCGGTTGGGTCAACCGCCGGCGTGACCACGGTGGCGTGATCTTCGTCGACCTGCGTGACCGCGAAGGTTATGTGCAGGTGGTCTGCGACCCCGACCGCCCCGAGATGTTCAAGGCCGCCGAAGACCTGCGCAACGAGTTCTGCATCCAGATCAAGGGTCTGGTGCGTGCGCGCCCGGCCGGCACCACCAACGACAACCTCAAGAGCGGCAAGATCGAGGTGCTGTGCCATGAGCTGACCGTGCTCAACGCCTCGGTCACGCCGCCCTTCCAGATCGACGACGAAAACCTCTCCGAGACCACACGCCTCACGCATCGCGTGCTGGACCTGCGCCGTCCGTACATGCAGAACAACCTCATGTTGCGCTACCGGGTGGCCATGGAGGTGCGCAAGTTCCTCGACGCCAACGGCTTTGTGGACATCGAGACCCCTATGCTCACCAAGAGCACGCCCGAAGGCGCACGCGACTATCTGGTGCCCAGCCGTGTGCACGACGGCCAGTTCTTCGCGCTGCCGCAGTCGCCCCAGCTCTTCAAGCAGCTGTTGATGGTGGCCGGTTTCGACCGTTATTACCAGATCACCAAGTGCTTCCGCGACGAGGACTTGCGTGCCGATCGCCAGCCAGAATTCACGCAGATCGATATCGAGACCAGCTTCCTGAGCGAGCAGGACATCCGCGACATGTTCCAGGGCATGATCACCACGGTGTTCAAGAACACCATCGGGGTCGATCTGGGCGAGTTCCCGGTCATGACCTACCAGGATGCCATGTACCTGTATGGCTCCGACAAGCCCGACCTGCGTGTGAATCTGCAGTTCACCGAACTCACCGATGTGATGAAGGATGTGGACTTCAAGGTCTTCTCCGGCGCCGCCAATATGGTGGGTGGCCGTGTGGTGGCACTGCGTGTGCCCGGTGGTTCGGTCGAAGGCGGTGGCATCAGCCGCGGCGAGATCGACGCCTACACCGAGTTCGTCAAGATCTACGGTG